>JAFVZE010000375.1 GCA_017508315.1 Kiritimatiellia bacterium
CGCCATATTCTGGCGACCGGCTACAACGGAACCCCGCACGGCGTCAGGAACTGTTTCGCCGGCGGATGTCCGCGCTGCGCCCATACGACGAAAAGCGGTTCCCGCCTCGAGGAGTGCCTTTGCGTCCATGCCGAACAGAACGCCATCTGCCAGGCGGCGCTGCACGGTCACGCCATCGAGGGCGCAACCGTTTATGTGACGATCTCGCCGTGCCTCACCTGCGCGAAACTCATCATCAATTCGGGCATACAAGAGGTGGTTTACGGCGGGGAATACGCTTTTCTCGACACCGTCAAGGATATTTTCAAACAATCAAAAGTAAAATACAGGAGACTGAAATGAGCAGAAAGAAAATAATCGCCGGCAACTGGAAGATGAACATCAAGCCTTCGGAGACCGCCGCACTCGTCAAGGGCGTCGCCGAAGCGACCAAGGATTTCGCCGGCGTCGACATCGTTTGCTGCACCCCGGCCATCGACATTCCCGCCGCCGTCGCCGCGGCCGCCGGAACCCGGGTCGAGATCGGCGCCGAGAACGCCCACTGGGAGGAGAAGGGCGCGTTCACGGGCGAGATCTCGACCGGAATGCTCATCGACGCGGGCGCCAAGTACGTCATCATCGGACACTCCGAGCGCCGCCAGTATTTCGGCGAGACGGATGAGACCGTCAACAGGCGCACGCGCGCCGTCATCGCCTCGGGCCTTACCGCCATCGTCTGCGTCGGCGAAACGCTTGAGGAGCGCGAGGCCGGCAAACTCAACGAGGTCATCGAGCGTCAGATGAACGTCGGTCTCAAGGACGTGACGGCCGCCGACTGCGCCAAGCTCGTCATCGCCTACGAACCCGTCTGGGCGATCGGCACCGGCAAGACCGCGACCCCCGACCAGGCGCAGGAAGTCCACGCGCTCATCCGCGAGACGCTCGCCAAGCTCGTCGGCGCGGAGACCGCCGAGACCGTGCGCATCCAGTACGGCGGTTCGATGAAGCCTTCCAACGCCGCCGAACTTCTCGCCAAGAAGGACATCGACGGCGGACTTATCGGCGGCGCGGCGCTCAAGGCCGAGGATTTCGCCGGTATCATCGCTGCGGCGGCCCAGGCGTAATGCGCGTTTGGCTGCCAGCGCTCGCGGCGCTTCTCGCCGCGGGCTGTTTCAACGAGCCCGAGCCGGCATACAGAAAAGTGCCGGCCGGCGCTCGCGTTTATCTGCAGGACAAGGGACTTTCCGCCGCCCCGGAACTTGACGCGGCGACGGTCGACTACGTCAATCTCGACCGCAACGCGCTTACCAACATCGATGCGCTCGCGAAGCTTGAGGGGGTGAAGTGGCTGCGTCTCAACGACAACCGTCTTGCGGAACTGCCGGATCTGAAGGCGCTCGTCAGGTTGCGCCGCATCTATCTCAAGAACAACCGCTTCGCAACGGTGCCGGAAACGCTCAGGGATCTGCCTTCGCTTACGGACATAGATCTTTCCGGCAACCCTCTCGCGGGGGTTCCCGAATGGCTGGCGAAAAAGCAGGGGCTTAAAAACCTTTCTTTTTCCCGTACGCGGATAACCCGGCTGCCGGAGGATCTTTCGGCGTGGAAGACGCTTCAGAGTCTGCAGCTCGGCGAGCTTTCTCTGGACGCCGCGGAAATGAGGCGCATTCGCGAAGCGCTTCCCGAGGTCGCGATAGTTTTTTGACGGACGGCGCCTGACCGTCCGTCGCGTTTTGCAATACAGGTCCCGTGTGGACAGGAAAGGAGAATTCTGCGATGAGAAATATCTGCGCGTTTGTGCTGGCGGCGTTGACGGTCTCGGGCTGCTGCTGCGACTGTTCGAAGGAAACCGCGGCGAAGTCTCCCGACGGCCGCAACCGGATAAAGCTTTTCACAAACCCGCTTTCCTATGAGGTCACGCGCGACGGGGTGACGATGGTAAAGCGCAGCGCCATCGCCATGCAGCTTGAAGGCGAAACGCTTTCGGGTTCGGGCAGGGTCGCCAAGGTTTCCTGCGGCTCCTATACGGGAGAGGAAGTCTCGCCCGTATACAAAAAAGCGAAAATAAGTCTTAAAGGCAACTGGGTTTTCGCCGACTACGGCGACTGGGGCGTGAGGCTCGTCGCCCGCGACGACGGCGTCGCCTACCGTTTCGAGACGAAAAAAGACGGAAAGATCAAGGTGCTCGGGGAAACGGCGGCTCTGGTTCTTCCTGATTCCAACGCGAAGTGCTGGGTGAATTTCACCAACCGTTTCGGCTGTGAAGAGACCGTTCCGCAGGCGTTTGCGGCAAAGGACGTGAAGACTGACGGTAATAAGAAGAAAATGGTCTATCTGCCGTTCGTCTGCAATGTGTCGGGGAAAACCCTTGCCGTCACCGAGTCGGATGTTTGCGATTATCCGATCTGGAATTTCACGCGCAGAGCCGGCGAAGAGGCTGCCTTCGATGCGCTTTTTTCACCTTGGCCGAAGAAGGTTGCCCACGTGTCGAACGTGAAGGGATGGGACAAGAAGGAAGAGGTTGAAAGGGGCGGACGTTGGGTGAAAGTGAAAGAGTCCGCTGATTATCTGGTTGAATGCGAGGGAACGCGCGGCTTTCCCTGGCGCACTTTCATTCTTGCAGATGAGCCTTCCCGCCTCTGTCAGGCGGATATTGTTCAGGCGCTTGCGCGTCCCGCCGCCAAGGGACATGATTTTTCGTGGGTCAAGCCCGGCAAGGTCGCATGGGACTGGTGGAGCGCGTTCGACAATAAGGGAGCTGCGGGATGCTCGACGCGGGGATATTTCCGCTTTGTGGATTTCGCGGCGAAAAGCGGCGTCGAATACGTGATCCTCGACGAGGGTTGGAGCGAGGCTTTGAACATCTGGAAATACCATCCGAATGTCGATGTGCCGAAGATCGTCGACCACGCGAACGGGAAAGGGGTCGGCATCATTCTCTGGATGGCGTGGGCGCAGGCCGCCGGGGATGAAGCGCGGGTCGTCGAGCACTTCGCCAAACTCGGGGTCAAAGGCTTCAAGGTGGACTTCATGGACCGGGGCGACGCCGATTGCGAGCGTTTCCTCTGGACTTTCGCCGAGGAGTGCCGCAAGGCGAAGATGATCGTCGACTACCACGGCGCCCACCGCCCGACCGGCATGAGCCGCGCGTATCCCAACGTCGTCAACTACGAGGGCGTGCACGGGCTCGAGCAGACGAAGTGGTTCAAGAGCAATTACGATTTCATGGCCAACGACGTGCGTCAGTTCTTCCTGCGCATGACCGCCGGCCCCATGGACTACACGCCCGGGGCGATGGACAATTATCCCGTCGGGAAATACAAGGGCTCGACCGTCAATCCCGGTTCCGTCGGTACCCGCTGCCGCCAGATGGCGATGATGGCGATGTACGAGGCTCCTTTGCAGATGCTTTGCGACGCGCCGACCAAATACGAAAAGAATACGGAGTGTTTCTCGTTCATGGCCGCGACGCCGGTCGTCTGGGCGGATACGGTCGGACTCGGCGGCTGCCCCGACAGTTACGCGGCCGTCGCCCGCAAGTCGCACGGCGGCGCGTGGTATGCCGCCGCGATAACCGATGCCGAGGCGCGGGAGATAGCGCTCGATACCGCGAAGTTTCTCGGCGCGGGCGAATGGAAGGCGGAAATATTCCGCGATGCCCCGGAGTGCGATGTCGAGCCTTCGAAATACGTGCATGAGACGAAGACGGTCGATGCGGGGGAGAAGCTGGTTTTCAAAACGGCTCCCGGCGGCGGGTTCGTCGTCAAATTCTCGCACAGGTGATGTACGGCGACTTCGCATGAGACTGAAATTCACAGGAACCGGGACTTCGGTCGGGGTGCCGCAGATCGGCTGCGGGTGTCCTACCTGCGTTTCTGCGGACCCCCGCGACCGGCGCAGAAGGTGCGGGGCGTACGTCGTTACGGACGCAGCGCATCCGTATCTCGGGCGCAAGATCTCGTTTCTGATCGACACTCCGCCGGAAATGCGAGAGGCCTGCATCGAATACGGTATCGACAAGGTAGATGCCGTGGTGCTTACCCATTCGCACATGGATCACGTCGCCGGCTTCGACGACGTGCGCCGGTTCAACACCTTGAACGGCGGAGCGCCGATGCGCTGCTACGCGTCGGCGGAGACGGTGGAGTCCATGCGCCGGATATTTCCGTATGTCGGCGAACACCGCAACGAGCTCGGACTCTACCGGCCGATGATCAGGTTCGTGTCCGACGATGCTTTTGAAATCGGCTCGGTGAAACTGCGCCGTCTGCCGGTGGAGCACGGATTTCCCTGCTGCGGATATCTTCTGGAGGACTCGGTGCAGGGTTTCCGCGTAGGTTATGTCAGCGACTGCCACGATCTCCCGGCGCAGACGGTTGATGCGCTTGAAGGCGTTGACGTAATGATCCTCAACTGTCTGCGCGAGCGTCCGCATCCCACGCATCTGAATCTCGAGCGTTCGCTCGCGTATCTTGAGCGCATACGCCCCGAAAAGGCGTACCTTATTCACATGTGCCACGATCTGCGGCATGAAGACTGGCTCGCGAGACTTCCGGCGGGGATCGAACCCGCCTACGACGGATTGGAGATTGCACCATGAGAAATACGCTGTTTTTTCTGACGGTTTTCGCGGCGGCGCTGGCGAAAGCCGATGCGGCGAGCGAGATCAAGGTCGATCTGAAACTGGACTACGCCGATTTTGTCTCCGGCGAGCGCATCCGCGGAGTTGTGGATATAGCCAATTCGTCGCCGGAAAAGATCAGCGTCGGATATTCCAACTCCGAGGATGTCTTTTTCGTGGAGGTCTATCGGGCCGGCGACATGAAGCAGCTTTCGCGGGTGTACAGACGCGATTTCGTCTCCCGCTTCCGGGTGGATTCCGGCGAAGGGCAGAAACTCGAAACCTTTCTCGGCGACCATTACGCCCTGCGGGAACCGAGCCGCTATCTGGCCAAGCCGGTGCTGGTTCACGGCGGTGTCCGCTACGAGGGGACTCTGCGCGCGTTCGACGTGGTGGAGGGCGTGAAAATCTCGGGCGCCATGCAGATGTTCGCCAACCGCCGCGCTCTGCAGCGCGAATTCGCGCTCTGTTACTGGTCGCGGAACCATTCCGAGCATCTCTTTCTGACCGCGCGCGACACGGGGAGTTCTTCGAAGCGCTGGGAGACTCGCGATCTGGGGGCGATGCTCCGGCTTGAGAAACCCTCGATCAGCATTCTGCCGACCGGAGAAGTCGTGGTGCTGCACCGGCTCAATCAGGATCAGTTCGTGCGTAGCGAGTTCTGGAGCCTGCCGGACGCGCTCGAGTTCAGAGTGCGCGAAGCGGTGCTGGATCCGGCGACCGCCGGCACGGCAAGAGTGCGTGAACTGTACAAGTCCGGCGGCGTGAAGCCGAAATCCAATCCATGGTGGAAGTTCTGGTAAATGCGCATAATAGGCATAGAGACGAGTTGTGACGAAACCGCAGCGGCGGTGGTGGAGGACGGCTGCAGAGTCGTCTCCAACGTGGTCTACACCCAGATTCCGCTCCATGTCCCCTACGGCGGAGTGGTGCCGGAAATCGCCTCGCGCGCCCATGTCGAGAAGATCGGCGAGGTCGTGAGAAACGCGCTTGCCGGGTGTGCTCCGGTGGATGCCGTCGCCGTGACCTACGGCCCCGGTTTAAGCCCGGCGCTCATCGTCGGGCTTAACGCCGCCAAGGGACTTGCCCGCGGACTGGGAGTCCCGCTTATCGGCGTCAACCATATCGAGGCGCATCTGCATACGCCTTTTCTCCATGATGAAGGGGATGATCGTCCGGTGCCCGGCATCGATTGCGCGATGCCGGCGCTCGGCCTTGCGGTAAGCGGCGGCCATACGACCTGGGTTGACATGCCGAGCTACGGCGAATATTCGATTGTCGGACAGACGCTCGACGATGCCGCCGGCGAAGCTTTCGACAAGGCTGCCAAACTGCTTGAGCTCGGTTATCCCGGCGGTCCGAAGATCGACAGGATCGCCCGTGAATATCTCTCCCGCGTCCCTCGGTCCTCATCCCTCATCCCCTTCCCTAAGGGGCGGCCGAGGGAAGGCGTGAGTGCGCTCGCCGGACTGCCGGCGGAACTTTGCGTTTCCTTCTCCGGACTCAAGACCGCGCTTCTGCGCCATGTCCAGCAGAACGGCGGAGCGGCGAAACTCGCGTCGGACGGCGAAGTGCCGCGCATCGTGGCGAGCTATCAGGAGGCGATCGTCCAGGCGGTTGCCGACCGTACCCGCCGCGCTCTGTCGCGTCGCGGTTATCGTTCGCTGATCGTCGGCGGCGGCGTGAGCCTCAATTCGCGCCTGCGCGAGGTTTTGAGCGAGGTCGCGGGCGATGCGGGCGTCGAACTGCGTCTGGCCAAACCGAAGTACTGCGGTGACAACGGCGCGATGATCGCGGGCCTAGCCTATTACCGGCGGAACGTCGTCGGCGACGAAGCGATGGCCGCGGATGTGAATCCCTGTCTGGAGGTCGGAGCGTGAAAAAGTTCTGGCTGCTGTCGGTTTTCGCTTTCGCGGCGCTTGCAGGCACGGCGGTTTGGTTCGGCGGGCTGAACCAGGATGAGGGATGGTGTCTCTATGCGTCGCGGATGGTGGCGGAGGGCATGATGCCGTACCGCGACTTCGCCTACACCCAGGGTCCGCTGATGCCGGTTGTGTATTCGGCATTCAACTGGGTGTGGGATTTCTGGGGGATTCTGGGCGCGCGTATCCTGACGCTGCTGATGGGCGCGGTTTCGTTGGTGTTCGCCGTCGGTCTGACCCGGAAGGTCTGTCCGCCGTCGTGCCGGGAATTTGCGCCGGTCGCGGTTTTTATGCTTTTAGGGTGCAATCTCTATCATCTGTATTATATTGCCATCCCCAAGACCTATGCGCTTGCGGGGATGTTTCTGATGATCGGATTCTATCTGCTGGCGCTGGCTGAGGACAGGCGGCGGTTCATGGCGCCGGCGGCGGCGGCGCTCGCTTTCGCCGCGGGGACGAGAATCAGTCTGGGCGCTGTTCTGGCGGTTGTGGGCGTTTCGCTTCTGTCACGCAGGCGTTGGTCGGACGCGTTCGCTTTCGCCGCCGGCGGACTGGTCGCGCTGGCGGTCGTCTACGGTCCGTTTCTGCTGGATGACGCGGCGCGTCAGGGGTTGGTCGACGCCCAGCGCTATCACGCCGCGCGCGGCGGCGGCGACATCGTGTGGACGGTCGGCAGCCTCAGCCGTCTCGTGCGCTGGTATCTGCCGGTGTTCATTCTTTTCGGGATGGGATTCACGGTGAAGACTTCGGCGTTCGTGCGGGTCGTCGGACTTTCCTTCGCCGCGGTTTTCGCGGTGCAGATGCTCGCGCCGTTTCCGTATGAAGACTATCAGGTGCCGATCATGCCGCTGCTGGCGGTCTTTTCGACGGTGAAGTTCGCCTCGTCCTGCAGGAGCGTGCCGCTTTCCGCTTCGCGTCCGGCGCTGCTGGTTCTCGGTCTTTCGTTCGCCTGCGCATTCTCCAATCCGCTTCTGGAGAAATGGACGACCAACGCCCAGGACCGTTTCTGGACCAGAAAGAAGGAAAGGAGCGAACTTGCCCAGCTCCGCGAGGTGGCCGCGCGCATCGAAGCGCTGGACCCGGGGGGCAAGGAGCTGCTCACTCAGGATCTGTATCTCGCCGTAGAGACTTCCCGGCTGGTTCCGCGGGGGCTGGAGATGGGGCCGTTCGCCGTTCTTGACGATGTGCAGTGGCGCAATCTCCTGGAGAACACGACCTGCCCGGTCGCGGCGCTGAGCGGATACACTTTTGCGGTGGAGCCGCCCCGGTGCAACGAACGTCCGGTCGAAAAGCAGCTTGCGTACTGGAACATCCTCAAAAAGCGATACAGGCTTGTCGCCCGGGAGGAGGATTTCGGGCAGAACGCCACTACCCTGCTGCTGCTGGAGCGGTCGAAAACGGAATGACGGACGCCGGCGATATCCGCGAGAAAATTCTCTCGGTCGTGTCCGAAAACGGCGGGCACCTCGCTTCGTCGCTCGGCGCGGTGGAGATCGCGATGGCGCTCGCCGACGTCTTCGACGCCGCCCGCGACCGCATCGTGTGGGACGTCGGGCATCAGGCGTACGCCTGGAAGATACTGACCGGCCGGTCGGAGCGCTTCTTCACCCTGCGGCGTCTCGACGGCGTTTCCGGCTTCCCCAGTCCGGCCGAGAGTCCGGCGGACGCGGCGGTCGCCGGCCATGCGGGAACGGCAATCTCGGTCGCCGCCGGATTTGCCGCCGCCCGCGACCGCAAAGGGACGCGCGAGCACGTGGTCGCCGTCGTCGGCGACGGAGCGCTCGTCAACGGCACGAGTTTCGAGGCGATCAACAACTGCGCCGCGGCCACGTCCAAGGTGATTGTGGTTCTCAACGACAACGAGATGTCGATTTCCCGTCCGAGCGGATCGTTCTCGCGTTTTCTCGGCAAACTCATTTCCGGCGTCCGCTACAACCGCGTCAAGGCCGCGGCCGAACAGGCCGGTCACCGTCTCAGGCTCACGTTTCTGCGCGGAATCTACCATCGTCTTGAAAGCCGCATAAAGTCGCTCTTTCTCGGCAACGCGTTCTTCGAGCGGTTCGCGCTGCGCTACATCGGACCTGTCGACGGCCACAATCTTGCCGCGCTCAAGGCGGCTTTCACGGTGGCTAAGGAGGATAAGCGTTCGGTGCTGGTGCACGTCGTCACCAGAAAGGGCAAAGGCTTCGCGCCGGCGGAGCGCGAACCCACGAAGTGGCACGGCATCGGCGGCTTCGACCGCGATACCGGCGCTCTCGCGCCGTCGGCGCGAGACTGGTCGACGGCGTTCGGAGATATACTCTGCGCCGCGGCGGAGAAGGACGGTCGCATCGTCGCGCTTACCGCCGGAATGAAAGACGGGACCGGGCTTGCCGGATTCGCCGGAAGATTTCCCGGGCGTTTCTTCGACGTGGGGATAGCGGAAGGCCACATGGTGGCGTTCGCCGCGGGACTTGCCGCCGGCGGAATGCGTCCGGTGGTGGCGGTCTATTCGACTTTTCTCCAGCGGGCGGTCGATCAGATCATGCATGACGTTGCGATTTCAAAACTGCCGGTGGTGTTCTGCGTGGACCGTGCCGGCGTTGTCGGAGCCGACGGCGCGACCCATCAGGGCGTTTTCGATATCGCTATGCTGCGCACGCTGCCCAATCTTGTCATCTGCCAGCCCAAGGACGAGGCCGATTTCGCGAAACTGTTCGCCGAGGCGCTCGAACGCGACGGCCCGAGCGTCATCCGTTATCCCCGGGGAAAAATCCCGTCCGAGGTCGTCTGCCCGCCGCCGGGGACGGCGCCGCTCGCGCTCTGGGCGACCGGCGACTGGTTCCCCAAGGCTTGTGAGATCGCGCGGCGTCTCGGCGGCGAGGCCGTGCATGCGCGGTACCTCAAGCCGTTCGACCACGACACTCTGCGCCGTCAGCGCGGGGAGGGGAAGATGATCGTCAGCATGGAGAACGGCGCGCTCGCCGGCGGCTTCGGGGAGGCGATCGGCGCCGATTTGAAATTCGGCTGGCCGGACGAATTCATTGCGCACGGCACTCAGGCGGAGCTTGAGCGCCGCCATGGACTTGATGTCGAGGCGATGGCCGCGAAAACTGAGGAGGCGATGAAGGCTTATGGCTGAAGTGCACGGAACGGCGGGCGAATGGGCCCGCGTCAAGGGGATGGTCAGCGGACTGTGGCCGCTGTTTCTCGGGGTTTTCGCGGCCGGGTTTTCGGCGGCGGTGTCGCTGGTGTCGGTCGGATGGGCGGCGGCGCTGCTCGTCGTGTCGCTCGTCTATATGGCCTGGAGCCTCAACAAGGGACTGCGCCATGTCGAGCGCTTCTTCAAGGGCGCACGCGGCGAGGAGAAGGTCTCCGGCATCCTCGAGAACCTTCCCGGTTCGTATCATGTGTTCAACGATTTCGTCGCCGGGCGCGTTCATGTCGATCACGTCGTCGCCGGGCCCGCAGGCGTCTTCGCGGTCGAGACAAAGTACTGGCGCGGGCGCGTCACGGTGGAGGACGACCATGTTCTCATCGACGGTCAGCTGCCCTCGCGCTCGCCTCTCGCCCAGGTCAAAAAAGAGGCTTCGCTCGTCAAGGCCGCGCTCGCCGGATCCGGATGGAACGGGACGGTGACTCCGGTTCTGGCGTTCGCCTCCGACACTTTCGAAGCGGCCATCGCCGAGATACAGGGCGTGGTCATCATCAATTCGAACCATCTGCGCGAGAGCTTCGGCACCGAGCGCGTGGTCATCGCGCCGGACGAACTGGACCGGCTGGTCAGGTTAATGGAGAACAATTCGTGAAAAAAACCTTTATCGCGCTCGGATGTCTGCTCTCGGCGTCAAGCGTCTTCGCGGCGCTCGGGCCGAAGAACTACCACGGACGCATCGCCAGGCGGCTCGGGGATATGCTGCCGAAGTACCACGTCTCGCAGCACGCGCTGGACGACGAGATATCCCGCCGGGCGTGGACGAACCTCGTCACCTACTACGACTTTGACCATTCGGTGTTTCTGAAATCCGATCTTGACCGGTTCTCCGCCCATCAGACGACGATCGACGACGAGATCCGCCGCGGCGAGGTCGGATTCGGATTCGAGGTCTACAACCTTTACGTCGAGCGTATGAAAGAGCGGATAGACTTCGCCACCAATCTGCTGGTGAAGGGCGGATGGGACTTCACCTCGAACGAAACGTACCGCATCCGCCGCAAGGACGCCCCGTGGCCGGCGGACCGCGCCGAGGCCGAGGAGCACTGGCGCAAACGCATGAAAAACGAAGTGCTCGTGCAGCTCATCGGGCGGGAGCTCGACAAGGCGACGAACGCCTTCGATGTCGCCGGCAACCTGATCAAGAAATACCGCCAGTACGCGACGGTGCTTTCGGAACCCGACGAGGAGCAGGTGCTGCAGAACTACCTGAGCTCCCTCTGCCGCGCCTACGATCCGCACACCGACTACATGTCGCCGGCGTCGAAGGAGGATTTCGACATGGAGATGAATCTCACGCTCTGCGGCGTCGGGGCGGTGCTGTCGATGGACGACGGGGCGCTCAAGATCGTCGAGGTGATGCCCGGCGGACCGGTCGACCGCGACGGGCGGATCAAAGAGGGCGACAAAATCGTCGGCGTCGGCCAGGGCGACAGCGCGATCGAGGATGTGATGTGGCAGCCGATGCGCAAGACGATCCGCAAGATCCGCGGCGCTAAAGGCACGCGGGTGACGCTTGAGATCATTCCGCGCGCCGATCCCTCCGGCGCGACGCGCAAACGCGTCGAACTCGTCCGCGATGAAATCAAACTCGAGGACCAGGCGGCGACGGGAAGGGTGGAGACGGTGTCCTGCAACGGCGTCTCCAGCCGCATCGGATACGTGTACCTGCCCGGGTTCTACGGGTCGATGGATAAAAAGCCTGGCGAGGAGGGCTTTCGCAGCAGCGCCGTCGACGTCGCCAGATATCTTGCGCAGTTCAACGCGAAGGACGTCGAAGGGCTGGTTCTCGACCTGCGCGGCGACGGCGGCGGCAGTCTGCGCGAGGCGGTCATGCTTTCGGCGCTTTTCGCCCACGACGGTCCGGTCGTGCAGATCCGCGACGTGCGCAGCGTCGGCTGCCTTCCGATCCCGCCGGGCAATCCCGTCGCGTTCCGACGTCCGATGGCGGTGCTGGTCGACCGGGCTTCGGCTTCGGCTTCGGAGATCGTCGCCGGACATCTCCGCGACACCGGCCGGGCCATAGTCCTCGGCGACAGCCGCACCCACGGCAAGGGTACGGTGCAGACGGTGATGGGGATGGGACCGGCGGTGTACGGTTCCACCAAGATAACGACCGCCAGATTCTACCGCATCGACGGGCGTTCGACCCAGCTTGAAGGCGTCGCCTCCGACATTCACCTGCCGTCGCTTCTGGATTCGCTCGATGTAGGCGAGGACAAGCTCACCTACGCGCTGCCGTTCAGCCGCATCGCTCCGGCCGATTATTCGCTTTGCTGGAATATGGACCGTTATATTCCGGCGCTCAAGGAAGCCTCCGCCGCCCGGCTCGAAAAAGACGAGAAGTATCAGAAACATCTCTCCAATGTCCGCGGCATGAAGGAAATCGGCGATCGCGAAGAGGTTTCGCTCGAATTTTCCGAACGCAGAAAGCAGATGGCCGCCGACCGCGAATACCGCGAAATCGACGAGCTTGAAAAGGAGGAGGAAGATGCCGAAGACGGGGAGGAGTCCAAGAAACGCCGCCGCCGGAACGAGCGCAAAGAGAACGATGTGGTGCTTGAGGAGGCGTTCAGGATTCTCGGAGACCTCATCCGGATGAACGGCGGCGAGGAAATCCCTAGACCGAGAGGATGGTGGCTGTGATGAAAGTGGGTTTTGTGAAAATGCACGGAGCGGGCAACGACTTCGTGATGATCGACGACCGTGAAGAGATTTTCCCGCTCCATGACTACATGCGTGTGGCCGCGATGGCTTCGCGTCCCGGCGGTATCGGCTGTGAAGGGGTCATTTTCGTGCAGAAATCGTCGTGTGCCGATTTTCGGATGCGTTTCTTCAATCCCGACGGCTCCGAGGCCGAACTTTGCGGCAACGGAGCGCGGTGCGTCGCGGCGTTCGCCAAGGAGATCGGCGCGGTGCGCGGCAACGTGATGTGCTTCGAGACGGCCGCCGGGCTCGTCGACGCGGAAATCGTGGCGGAGAACCAGGTCAAGGTATGGATGCCCGATCCTAAGGATATGCGCGATGGTTTCGTCAACAGCGGCGTGCCGCACAAGGTGGTGGAGGTCGACAATCTCGCCCGCACCGATGTCGAGAGCGAAGGGCGCAGAATCCGGCTTTCAGAGGAGTTCGCGCCGGAGGGGACCAACGTCGATTTCGTGGTTTACCGCGCTCCCGACAGGGTTTCCATCCGCACGTACGAGCGCGGCGTGGAGGCGGAGACGGGCGCCTGCGGTACCGGTTCGGTCGCGGCGGCTCTTGTCGGGGTGGCGCAGCACGGTTTGAAGTTCCCGGTTCACGTCAAAACCGTCAACGGCTATGATCTGACGGTAGACGGAGAAATGCATGAGGGCAAATTCCGTTCGGTCACGCTGACCGGCCCCGTCAAAAAGGTCTACGAGGGCATCATCGACTGGGATTCCATAGATATTCTTTAGGCGCCTGTTTGATAGTTGTGTGCGTTTTTAGTATACTACGCGGACAAATGTTCGGGTTTTTCAGAAAGAAAGTCAATGAACCGGTCGTTTACAGGCGTCCGGAGCATTGCATTTCCCGAAAAAACATCGATCCTGATGCGCTTAAAGTCCTTTACCGGCTTTCGAGCCTCGGTTATACCGCGTATCTGGTCGGCGGCGGCGTGCGCGATCTGCTCATAGGACGCCAGCCGAAGGATTTCGATGTCGGCACCAGCGCGAAACCGGCAGAGGTGAAACACGCTTTCCGCAATTGTTTCCTGATCGGGCGCCGTTTCCGGCTCGCCCATGTGAAGTTCGGCGGCAAGGTCATCGAAACGGCGACATTCCGGCAGAATTCGCAGACCGTGGGCGAGATAATCGAACACGCCGCCGAAGGGCCGTTCGAGGACAACACCTTCGGCACTCCTCAGACCGACGCTTACCGCCGCGATTTCACCGTCAACGGCCTTTTTTACGACATCAAGGATTTCTCCGTCATCGATTGGGTCGGCGGGATGAAGGATATCAGGAAGAAAATCATCCGTGCCATCGGAGATCCCGAGATCCGTTTCCAGGAGGATCCTGTACGGATGATGCGTGCGGTGAAGTTCTCTTCGCGTCTCGGGTTCCGTATCGAGAAGCGCACCTTGGTGGCGATGAAGAAATACCATTCCTGCATTCTCAACGCCAGCGTGCCGCGGGTGTGCGAGGAGGTTTTCCGGCTCTTCCCGTACGGCTGCAGCGCCGAAGCGTTCCGGCTCATGCACGAGACCGGTCTTCTGGGCGATCTGCTGCCGGAACTTTCGAGGTACATCGCATCTTCCGGAAACGGCAGATCGCCGGTTTTCAGATATCTCAAGGGGCTTGACGCCTACGAGAAAATGATGACCGGAAAGGGATTTGAGGTTTCCAACGGACTCCGGGCGGCGGTTCTCATGACCGCGCTCTACAAGGCGGAGAAGAAGGACGGCGCCGGGCGCAAGGTGATGCAGATGATGCTTGATTCGCTCAAGATCCCCAAGAGCGTATATTTCACCGCCGTACTGCTCATGGAATCGTCCCGCAGGCTTTCGGCGCCGCCGGCGAAAGGAAAATTCAGATTCATTTACAACCGTGATTTTCTCGATGCGCTCGATTACAACCGTATCATCGCGCGTTCGGAAAAGCGCAGTGAAGACGCCCTCAATAAATGGGCCGACCTCTACGAAGAGAAAGGACAAGAAGAATGAAAGTCAATCCCGAATTCCTTCCGATTATCGAATGGTGGGAAAAAGACGGCAGGCAGCTCGTGCTCTGTCTGGCGGTAGTCGCGGCGGCCGTCGGCGGCTGGTACTGGTGGAAGCATCACGCGGCAGCCGTCAAGGCGGCCGCTTCCGACGCGCTGGTCAACGCATATACCACCGAAGAGCTTGAGGATTCCGTGGCGAAATTCTCCGGCAGCGATGCCGCCGGCGCGTTGAAACTGCGTCTCGCCAAGAGTTATTTCGACGCCGGCCGCTACGAAGACGCGCTCGCCCAGTACGAGGCTCTCTGCGGCGACGCGCCCGACGGTTTCGCGGATATTCCGCCGGTCGGCAGGGCGCAGTGTCTGGAAGCGCTCGGCAAATTCGCCGAAGCCGCAAAGGAATTCGACGCGTACGCCGAAGCCAACCCCAAAAGTTATCTGAAGCTTACCGCGCAGCTCGGCGCGGCGCGTTCCATCGCCCAGAGCGGCGATAAGAAGAAGGCGCTCGCGCGTCTCGATGCGCTCAAGAGCGCCAACAAGGACGATCAGCTCGCCAAGGCGCGCATCGAAGCGACCGAACTTGCGGTCAA
>JAFVZE010000376.1 GCA_017508315.1 Kiritimatiellia bacterium
AAGTTCCGCGGCGGGGTGCCCAAGCGGCAGCCGGGCCTTCAAAATAGCCCGGCTGTATTAGCTTGGGTCGCCGCGAAAACGCGAAAAATTATTCCGGTTTTGCTCGCTACAAATTTTCCGGTTTTGAAATCTACACGACATAATGATGATTTTCCTTGACGGTGACACAGCAGTTATGATATCATAGGAGTCAATCAAGGAAAGGATTCTATCCCTCACGTGGGATAAGTTTAATTATCTATGAAAAAAGCAATCGGATTGTTGGTTTTGACTTCTGCGGTGTATCTTGCCGCGTTCACGGCAAACGCCGCCATCTATACCGTGTATACCGGTTCCGACGGCGGAGACTTCTGGTCGGCGGCGAACTGGAAAAGCGGGCTTCCGGTTACGACCGAACACGTGGCGAGATTGAACGCCAGCTAGACGACGCCGTGCACGATCGTCATGACGAATGCCCCAAATGCCAAATTCGCATATCTGCACGTCGAATCCGGCGAGTGGACGTTGCGGCTTCCCGATACGTATTCATTCGGCGGGGACTGGGATAACGGCGGCATACGGGTCGCCGCCGGCGCCAGACTTACGATTGTCGGCGGTGTCATTACCAACACCTGTTTTCAGGCTTCCGGCGGCGGTCAGATCGTCTTCAACAATGTCGTCACGAAAGGATGCCTGACGCACAGGCGCTTGGACAGTGCGCAGGGTGATCGCGAATCTTATGTCTTCAACGGCGGTGTTCATGATTTTGCGACGATGTATATGCGCCTTTACCAGCGCGCAACTTTCAACGCCGGAGATTTCCGCCTCGGTAGCATCTACGGTCACGATATGTACGGAGAGGGCAAGCAGAGTCGTTTGCCGTCGTTTCTTGCCGTCAACGGCGGACGCTTCGCGGTGAGCGGGACTGGATATCTCAATAACAGCTCACCGAAAAACGTCGGCGTTACGGTGAGCGGGAACGGATGGTTCGCCAATTCCGCCTCCGGGAGCGAAATGTGGCTCGCCGACGGCAAGAGTTATCTTTGGAGGGTGGAGGAGAAAGCTCTTATCGAAAGCCCCGGAATATATCTGGCCACCGGCTATGCTTCGTCGACGGCCCGCGTCGAGGTTGCGGGCGGCCGCTTTGTGCTCAGAGGCTCGTTCGGCGGCAATGGACCGAACGGTGCCGGGCGAGAGTCATCGGTTCTTCTTGACGGAGGTGTACTTGATGTCGATGTGGCAGGAAGTCTGACTCTTGATGCCACCGTTCAAACCGATACCGGAAGCCATTATCTGCGCGTCGGGGCGAACGGCGGATGTCTGCGCAACCGCAACAACATCATCCTGAGTGTGAACCGCAGCGGATTTTCGGACGCTCCGGGCGTCACCCCCGGAACGCTTACGCTTGAAGGATACGGCAAGATATATCTCAACCAGAGCTCCGCGTCGACTTTTACCGGGAAAACGAAAATACGCGGTCTTGTACACTCCGACCTGTCTACCTGCGCTCTCGGTACGGGCGATATCGAAATCGCCGACGGCGGCTGCCTGATGACCGCCGGCAGCGCGTCCAATAACGCCGTTTCCTTCTCGGGCGCGTCTTATGTTCGTATTGAAGGCTATGGCAGGATGGATGTTCCGTCTCTGACGCGAAAAGACGGCGGTATTCTTATGCTGCGCACCTACAAGTCTCGCGCGGTCTTCGGTTCCGGCGCCGACGCTCCCGCACTTGCCGTCGCCGCCGCACCGGCGGTCCGCTCCAATCTCCTGCCGGTCGATCCCGTTGTGCTTGTCACGAGCGAAGCGGACAACAGCTGCCAGGAGGCGCATCTTGTAAATTGGGATTCCGGCAGGGGATGTTTCATCGGCGCGCAATACACAACGGATCTCAGCGACGGCGAGGGCAAGGTCGTTTATCAGAACGGCGCGGTTACGATCGATTCCGATCTTTCGCTCGGAGCATTGGTGCTTCGCGGAGCTGTAACCGGCAACAGCAAAACGGTGACGGTCGGCGACGGTGAAGGACCGGCGATGGTTCTTCTCAATCCCAATTCCCGCGGCAGTTCCGCCGAAGCGAGCAACTGGACGATACAGTTCAATTCCGCCCGCGGCGTAATCGCCGGCGGCACGAAAGTAAGCGGCGTGGACAACGGCAGCGCCAAATGGAACGGCTACATCCGCGAATCCGGCGGCGTCGATTTCGCATTCGCCGAGACCGGAGGCATCATCCTCTACCGTAAGCAGAACTGGACGGGCGGCACCCGCGTCTTAAGCGGTGAAGTTCTTCTGCAGTCTTCAGGCAGCTATACGGCCGGATTTCCGGACGGCGAAGTTGAAGTGCGCGGCGGCGAGCTTTCCGGCGGCTCCGTGCGCTTTATGACGGCGACGACGCATACGCAGAATTACACGATATCCGGTTTCGGCGCCTGGTATTCTCCGGTCAACAAGAAGGGTGCGCTTTCCTTCGAGAAGGACGTGACTCTTTCCGGCGGAATTACAATTGCGGACGATGCGATGATGACGGCCACGAACGGTTATACCGCAACGCTTACGGGAGCTATTTCGGGGCAGGGCGACCTCTATTTCGGAACCGCCCGCAGACAGGGGGCGTTTGCGCTTTCCGGCAGCATTGACCTCGCCGGCGATTTGCATATCGACACCTGCGTCACGAATTCCGGCACGATCGACCTTGACGGGCGCTTCATCTACCTGAACGGAACGCTCGTATTCAACAATACGTCGGATATCGCGGTGAACGCGAAGGTTATCGGAAACGGCAGGATCGTGCTTGCCGGTTCCGGTAAGGTCGATATCTCCGATTTGTCGGTGTTTGACGGGGTCGTGGACGTGGCCGGCAACGAAACTGCCGCGCTCGGCGCATTGTTTGGCGCGGTAGCGGTCACGAACAGCGCGGCAGCGGGCGGCGCGATTGCGGTGACCGGCGAATCCGATTATGGATATTTCGGTGAAATGTCGGATGTTGCCAAACTTTCGGTCTCGGGATCGCTCGTGCTGCCCGTGGAAACGGAGTATACGGAAAATCTTAAGCTTGCGCTTGCCGGAGGTACGGTCGATCTGCTTGGCCCGACCGTGTTTGCGGAGCTTTCCGGTCATGGGACGCTCGCCGGTTCGCCGATTACGGTGACAGGCGAGACGTTGCCGGAAAGAACCGGTGAAAAGTACGTCCTTAAGTTCTCGGCGTACCCGTCGCTTAAGTCGCTCTCTTCCGAATGGCTTTTGCGCCGGGAGAAAGGCGGCGGCGCCACCGTCCGCTTCCGCAAGGGAATGGTGCTTGTAATAAAGTAGGAGTGTAAAATACAGCGTCATGATCACCGTAACCAAAACAGTCAAGTTCGACGCCGCCCATGTTCTTACGAACCATCAGGGGCTGTGCAAAAATCTGCACGGACACACTTACCGCGTCGATATTTCCGTCACCCAGGACGCGGATGACGAAAGTGACA
>JAFVZE010000377.1 GCA_017508315.1 Kiritimatiellia bacterium
GCAAGTGATATTCATCGCCTTAAGCGCGCCTTTCTTCGATTCCGAGAAGAACGCCGCCTTGCCGGTCATCGCGTTTTCACTCTTAAAGGTGACATCGGCAAAATCAGAGTCGCCTGGATGCGCCTGCGCAAGATCATAACCATGACCGGTTTTGTCGGCGTACGGATCGTCGCCGTCGAACGTCCAGAGCGCCATCGCCCCTTCAGGATAGGCGCGGTGGATGCCGGTATCGAAACCGGCCTTGAGCGTGCCGTTGGAAACGACGAGCGGTCCCGTCATCCAGTTCATCCGTCCGCCGAGTTCAAGCGTTCCTTCGCCCAGTTTGACGACTCCCGCCGCGGCGACAAAGCCGGTAGGATAAAGCGTCTGCGTTATCGTCACATTCGTTCCGCAGGTGTCAAACGCCGCACCGCGCTCGCCGAGCACCAGCGCGGTGACGCCTTCAAGGTAGTTCGTGAAAGAGCCGCTGCCGCCGGGAACCGCGCGCAGCGTAACGCCGTCGAGCACCATCGCGGAGCGGTTGTCGGGCATCGCCGGATTGAAAGCAACGTCTGCTTTCGTTGGCCGCAGTTCCAAAACCGTATCCTCCATCGTGAATACCGTCGACCCTTTTACCGGCGAAATCTCGAACTCGCCCTGCAGATCCGGTCCGAAAACATATCTTCCGGCTTCAAATAAGAAATTCATCCACGGCTTTGTCCAGGGATACGCATATCCGGTCCAGTCGCCGGTGAAACGGAACGTATTGCTCCCGGACGAAAGCACGACCAGAGGATTTTTCGAAGGCGAAGCGAGCGAAACGTCGGGAGGCGCGGCGAACGTAATGTCCGCTCCGCGAAGACGCAGTTCGGTTTCGCTTTGAAGCCGCACGTCTCCGGAATCCAAAACGAGTTCCCGGGCGCCGGTGTAATTGAGATGTCCGCCGGAGAGCGCAAGCCGTTCCCAGCCCTCTTCGTTGAAATCAAGTTCTTCTTCGCTTATTAGTTCCGGATCTTCACAGAGCGCGAACCGGGGCGCGGCCGGAGCCTCGCCGTCGGCGACGGTAAGGACCAACGCTCCGTTTTCCGCCGAAAACGTGCAGGACTTTCCGCTCTGAGGCGTCTTTACGGCGCATTTGGCGGCCAACGCATCGTCAAGGCCGGGAGCGACGCAGAGCGTACGCGAACCGTTCGCCGAAACGTCCACGTCGAAAACGATGATATCCTCGGCAACCGGCGCGGTTTCAAGCTGAAGCGACTGTCCGGAGGCGAGCTTCACGACTCCGCTCTTGGATTTAAGCGATTTAAGCTGCAGGGTTTCGCCGTCGAAGGAAAGCGCCGTCCTCGGGCGGAGTTCGACCGCTCCGGAGAAATACGAGGTATTCGCGATATGAAACGCGCCTCCGATTATTTTCGTAAGTCCGGTATATTCGGCGCTTGCGCCAAGCGTAAACTTGCCGCTCCCCGTCTTTTCAAATCCTCCGTCCGTTTTTCCTTCCTCGTCCGTCGGACGCAGTTTGACATCATTCCACACGACATCGTTGTCGCGGACATCGATCTTAAATCCTCCCGAGCGCACTATCGCCTTGATCTGCTCCGCATTGCCGCCGAATTTGAAAAAGAAAGCGTCGCCGGAAAGACGATAACGCAATATCCCGCCATCTAAA
>JAFVZE010000378.1 GCA_017508315.1 Kiritimatiellia bacterium
GCAAGTGATATTCATCGCCTTAAGCGCGCCTTTCTTCGATTCCGAGAAGAACGCCGCCTTGCCGGTCATCGCGTTTTCACTCTTAAAGGTGACATCGGCAAAATCAGAGTCGCCTGGATGCGCCTGCGCAAGATCATAACCGTGACCGGTTTTGTCGGCGTACGGATCGTCGCCGTCGAACGTCCAGAGCGCCATCGCCCCTTCAGGATAGGCGCGGTGGATGCCGGTATCGAAACCGGCCTTGAGCGTGCCGTTGGAAACGACAAGCGGTCCGAACATCCAGTTGGATTTTCCTCCAAGCTTCAATGTCCCTTCACCGGTTTTCACGAGCCCGGCCGTAGTCGAGACTCCGGTGGGGGTAAGAGTCTGGAGGATGGTGACATCGTTGCCGCAAGTATCTATATTGACGCCGTTTTCGCCAAGAACCAGCGTTGTCACTCCGGCGAGATAATCGTCGAACGTTCCCGAACCGGCGGAATCCGCCTTTATGCGGGCACCGTCAAGCACCATTGCCGTACGTTCGCCGATGACGGCCGGATTGATCGTCGCCGAAGCCGTCGTGGCGGCAAGAGACAGCGACGAATCCTGCACCGTAACCAAGGACGCAGGCGAAAAGCTCAACTGCCGGAACGTTCCTTCGAGCGACGGCCCGAACACGAAGTTGCCGCCGCCCAGAAGGATTCTTCCCCAGGTTGCCGTCCAAGGATAGACAAATTCGTTCCACTCGCCGACAAAATTGAACCGGTTGCCGGGAGCCGTCTTGAAGATC
Organism: Kiritimatiellia bacterium; assembly: GCA_017508315.1. GTDB lineage: Bacteria > Verrucomicrobiota > Kiritimatiellia > RFP12 > UBA1067 > UBA1067. The sequence goes on from JAFVZE010000378.1 coordinate 770, forward strand.
GCGAGCGGATTTACCGAAGGCGAAGCGAGCGAAACGTCGAACGGTCCGTCGATCGCCACGTTCCCGGCTCCCGAGGCAAGCGAAAATGTCGAACTGCTCTGCAGGCGCACATCGCCGCCGTCGAGGTTCAACCCGTTCCCGGTATAGCTGAGAACTCCGCCGGAAAGCGCCAGCTTCTCCCAGCCTTCGTCTCCGAATTTCACCGTAGCGTCCTTTCGGCCGATAAGTTCGACGTCCTCGCTCGCCGCCAATGCAGGTGCGCCCGGCGCTTCTCCGGCGGCGACGGTCAACACGAGCGAATCGCCGTCGACGGAAAACGTGCACGCCATCCCGGCGACAGGAGAGTGAACCGCGCATTTCGCGGCGATTTCACCGGCAAGTCCGGTGGCGGCCAGAAGCGTGCGCGTCGACGCCGCGGAAGCGTCGACATCGAAAACGAGCACGTCTTCGATTTCAGGCGCAGTTTCAAGCTCAAGCGCCTGACCGGCGGCGAGTTTCACGATGCCGCTCTTGGATTTAAGCGATTTAAGCTGCAGAGTTTCGCCGTCGAAGGAAAGCGCCGTCCTCGGGCGGAGTTCGACCGCTCCGGAGAAATGCGCCGTATCGGCGATATGGAACGTGCCGCCGATTATTTTCGTAAGACCCGTATATTCTGCGCTTGCGCCAAGCGTGAACTTGCCGCTCCCCGTCTTTTCGAATCCTCCGTCCGTTTTTCCTTCTTCGTCCGTCGACCGCAGTCTGACAGCGTTCCACACGACATCGTTGTCGCGGACATCGATCTTAAATCCTCCCGAGCGCACTATCGCCTTGATCTGCTCCGCATTGCCGCCGAATTTGAAAAAGAAAGCGTCGCCGGAAAGACGATAACGCAATATCCCGCCATCTAAA
>JAFVZE010000379.1 GCA_017508315.1 Kiritimatiellia bacterium
AAATTCCCTTCGGAAACGAATGTTCCGCCGCGCATCTCGTAGCCGCCGTAGCCGCCGTTCACGGCCAAGCCCTGATCCAGGTGCGCGCCTCCTGTACCGCCCGGAGCCTGAACGTCGCCGCCGTGCTGATAAACCGCACCGAAGCCGTTGCCTTGGTTGTGGGAATTTGATCCACTCTCAACACCACCGACGACGACAATTTTATTGGAGACGACCGCTCCATCAAAAATCTCCAGCGCACCTGAATATCCAGAAAGACTGTGTCCAACGCAAAGAGCGCTCTCGGAAGAATATGAACTGCTTGTGAGGCGCTCTTCAAGCGAACTTGCGAGCTTGGCATCCTTGACGACAAGACGCGCAGCATCCGCCCCGGAACACGAGTCGTTTCCGCCGACGAAAAGCCCTTCCTCGCCGATTGCAACCGAAGTACCCGCGTCAAGCACGATCGCGGTGCGCACCGGCGTGCCGTTCAGAACTTTCTCCGCGGCACCGCTGCCGTAGAGCTTAAGCCCAGAAAGCGAGAACGTGCCGTCGGCACGCGGATGAAGAGAACCGGTCTTCCACTCAAGATTGGTCCACATACCCGCATCCGCCGCCTTGAGCGCGACATCACCGGCTATACCCCACGGCTTCGACGGCCAGTCCCCGGTCACCGGCAATACGGGTAGCTGCGTCGCCGAAAGCGAATAAAGCCGCGGGAATGCTCCGTTGAGAAAAACCGCCTCTTCGGCAAGTTTCCTGAAGGAAGCGAAGTCCCAGCGGGTGCCGTCCGCATCAAGCTCGCAGTCTATTCGACCGTAATCGCACGTCACGCACGCATACGACGTCCCATCGCCGCCGAGAGAGCCCGGATAACCGGCCAGCGTTTCGGCACCGTGTTTATGATTGAAGTACGCACCGCCGGAGAATGTGTTCGCGTCCGAACCGAGATACAGCCGTCCGCAAGGATCAAGAGTGTACGTATCCATTTTAAGCGAACCGCGCCCGGTTATCGGACCGAGAAAGGACAGCTGTACGCAAAGGTTCGGGTCTTTACCCGCACCTGTTTCTTTAATCCATCCTGGACAGACCGTCAACTGCGACATTCCTGTCGTGTTCGTGAATGTAACCGGCTGCGTGAATGCGAGATAATTGGTCGAGTACTCCGTGTACACGCCGCTTTTCATGTAAAGCGGCGCGATTGCACCGTAACCGCCGATTTTAACCGGCCGGTCTATGCGGGGGATTTCGCAATATTCCTTGAACTGGATCGAGGTTTTATTGTTTTCGCTTCCGTTCATGACGATTGCGCCCTCTGAATCTTCGTCTATGGCGGAAGCGGCCTTTGTCATTACAAAAGTCGAATCCGCGCCGAGAACAAACTCTCCCGGCGAAAGCGAACCGTTCGTCACGTAGATGTTAAATCCTTTATTGGTCAGACGGTGGCCGTTGAGCGTCAATGCGTTCATATAAAGATATCCGGTGGAAGGCTCGCAATTTACAATCGTCGCATCCGCATCAAGCACGAGATAACCGATCTGATCGATGAGCGCGAAAGCCTTTTCCGAGAATTCGACGGCGCCCCTGCCGTTCACGCCGTCACCTCTGATATGCAGTTTACGTGCGGCGCG
>JAFVZE010000380.1 GCA_017508315.1 Kiritimatiellia bacterium
ATATGGTTCGAAGGCCCGGACGGGGGTGACAACGCCGAACTCGTCGTCGTCGGCGCGACCGCCTGTATCGGCAATGCGATGACCAACTGGCAGACGACGGTGGTCGTGACCAACGGCGCCTGTTTCGACGTGTCCGCCGTCAACCGACTCTCGCTCAAGGGACTGACGCTCGGAAGCGCCGTTTCGCCGGGAACGGTCCGGGTTGCACCTACCAATCGGGTCTCGATGGCGGCGTTTGCGTTCGAAAAGGCGATCATCAATCTTGACGGGGCTTTTCTTCGCGATACGGATTATCCTCTCTTCACGGTTGAAGGGCAGATCGACGGCGACGGCATTCTGGCGTGGAGAAGCGCGGACGTGACCGGCGCAGTTCCGTCCGGATGCGTTCCGCGCTTCAGCTTCACCTATTCGGAAGCGGACGATGCGACAACGGTCACCCTTCGCATTGAAGAGTCCGTCGAGCCCGACAGGCAGAACGTCTGGTCGGGTGCCGCAGGCGGGCAATCCGCTTCCTGGGGGAATCCCGACTGCTGGTCGGACGGCGTGCCGACGGCGTTGAGCAGGGTTGAGCTTTCTTCCGGCGATTCTGCCGCCGCTTCCGCTCCCGTGATCGACGTGCCGGTCGCCGCTCTCGGTGCGCTGGCGTTTACGTCGCTGCGCGATTATGTGATTTCGGGAGACGGTATCCTCTTTTTTGAAGACGGCAACGTCGATGCCGTAATCGACGTCGCCGGCGGCGACCAGCGCATCGACGTGCCTGTCGGATCCGTTCGGAATCTGTCCGTCAAAGTCGCCGACGGCGCCTCGCTGACGTTCGGTGGAAAAATCGTCACATCTTCCGGGGGACTGATCGTCAACGGCGAGCGGACCTCGGGCCGCGTCGTTCTGGAAGGGGCCGGATCGGTGTTCGGCAGCGGGATCACTCACTGCGGCGGCGTCCTGGACGTGTCGTCGGCGGAGGTGTTCGGCGGCGCCGCCGCCGGCCGCGGAAATTACACGTTCAAGGGCTATGGTCTGCTTCGCGTGGCCGGCGATCCGGCGGAAGATCCGTACCGGCTTCCGTTCGGCTTCCAGTTCCAGGGCGGGAGTTCGGCGAATACGTCCTGGGGCTCCGCCGTGGTGATCGATACCGACCGTGCGCTTGTCGTGCCGCCGTACGTCAAGAGCATGACGGGCGGCGGCAGCCTTGTCAAGTTCGGCCGCGCTCCGCTCGTTTTCGAAACATGCGGCGATACCGTTCTGACGCTGGCGATCGCGAACGGGACGGCGGCCTGGAACAATGCCCAGCTTCCGCAGAATTCCGTTTTCACTTATGACGAGACGACCGGGAAGGCGGTGAGCGACAAAAAAGCGTACGGCGGCGTCAACGTGTATGAGGGCGAACTTGTCTACCGGGGCGCGGACGATACGATTCCGACGGACGCGAGTTCGGCCGTGCGGAACGGATTCGGCACGGTCATCGGTTTTCGGACGACCAATTCCGTCGACGTGACGCCGGGACTTGTTCTCGACCGCGTTTATGCGGATTTCGGAGAGAAGAAGCATAGCGCCAATGCGCAGTCCGATCTGTCGTACGTGTCGCTCGCCCAGGATGCGCACGATCTGAACGGTCCGTTTCCACATGCGGCGACGAACGCCTATCTCGCGCTCCGCAACGGCTCGACGCTCGCGACCGGACGTCTGCGTGTCGGCGCGACCACGTTCGATTCTTCCGGCTTCCTGCACATCTCTCCGCGTATCGTCGTGGACGGATCGACCCTGCGCGCCGTGACGGGGATTGATTTCGCGGCGCGGGCGAAGGTTCACGCCGACTGGCGTGTCGGCAACGGCAGTACGCTTCTTTCCGGCACGAATGCGGTCGTCTGGGCCGGCGAGGCGCATGTGTCCGTCGATGGCGGATCGTTCTTCTCCGGAACCGGAGACGGACCGGCGGTGATCGCGCTCGGCGCCGACGCGCGCGGAACGCTTTCCGTGACGGGCGGGTCGCGCGCGCATATCGGCGATGTGACGGCCGCGGACGGCGCCGCGGTGGAATTCATTTTTGACGGCGGTTCTCTTTCGGGTTGCGCCGACGGCGGAACGATTTCGTTCCCGGACGCGGTTGCGCTTTCCGCCGGTGCGGACGGTCTTCACATCAACGTTCCCGCCGGTGAAACGTGGACGCTCGGCAGAAGCGTCGCGGGGCCCGGTTTCGTTACGCTCGGAGGGGACGGTACGCTCGCGCTTTCGGGCAAGGTCACGGCCGGTTTCGCCGGCGGCGGCACGGTCAGCGGCGGCATGATCGAAAACGGACGGCTGCGCGCCGACGTTTCCGGGGCTTCCGGCGTTCCGACGTTCGTCGGTACGGAGTTTTCGGGACGCGTCGAGGTGGATCTCGGGTTGGGCTCCGCGCCGCTGGCGAGGCCTTACCCGACCGATGTTGAAGTCGCCAGTTTCACGGGCCGCGTGCCGCCGGTTTCGGCGTTCCGCCGGACCGGAGCCGGAGTCGGCGCGGACGGGCGGCGGCTCTTTTACGTGTTCAAAATCAAGGACGGCGTCGTGACCGCGGATGTGGTCGACAACGGTTTGACGCTCATTGTCCGTTGAGGAGGTCATGGATGTGAAAACCGCAGTTCTGCTTTGCTGCGCCGCGGCCGCCGCCTTTCCGGCGGTCGCCCGGGAAACCCTGACGCTGGTCAGGGACGGCGCCGCCGAGGCGACGATCGTCATCGGCGCGAAACCGACGAAGGCCGCGCGTTTCGCCGCCGCCGAATTCCGTCATGTCGTGAAGCTTATGACCGGCGCGGAGCTTCCGGTCGCCGCGGAGAAGCCGTCGGCCGGCGTCGCGGTGTGGATCGGATGCGGCACTGACGAAACCTTCGCCGGAGAGGAATACTCCGTCCGGTTTCGCGACGGCGGTATCGTGCTCGCCGGTCACGACGCCGAGGATTACGGTCCGTTCGACTACGCCGACGTAAAGACGCTGCCGGCGCTTACGTACTGTTTCCGGTCCACGACCTACGCCGTCTACGATTTTCTCGAGAAATGGTGCGGGGTGCGGTTCTACGGTTACGGCGATTCCGGCATCGCCTTTACGGCGCGTGGCACGCTGTCGGTCGCGGCGAAAGGCGGTTACCGCCGCGCGCCGAAAATGGATGCTTACCGTTGGCCGTATTTCGGCGGCAGCAAGGATATGCGTCTGCGGCATTCGGACCGGGACGAGCGGATTTTGCTGCTGCGCTGGCGAATGAACGCGATGTTCGGTGAAGTCAACCATTCGGTCATGGGACTTTTCGTCCGCTACTGGAAACCCTCAAAGCATCCCTCCCGGGGCAAATACTTTATCGAAGAGCGTCACGATTACTTCGCGAAAGGGTATGACGGTGCGAACGCGCCGAGCTCGCTCAGGAAATGGGATTATCCGGGCGATCCCGATCTGCCGCCGCAGGTCTGCACGTCGGCCGAAGGCCCCGTCGATTATTTCGCCGATGAAGCCGTCCGCATGCACGCCGGCGAAAAGATCGAATGCACCTGGGCGACACGGCCGGTCATGAAGGGCATGCCGTTCTATTATCCCGTGCAGGAGGACGACTGCTGCTGGTGGTGCAAATGCGACAGGTGCCGCGGCAATCCGCTGCTCAGAGAATACAACAGCCGCCATTTCGACTGGATCAACCGCATCGCGCGCAAGGCCCGGGAAAAGGATCCGACCGTCGGAATCGGAACGCTGGCGTACAGCGATTCGCTGCTGCCGCCGGATATCCCGCTCGAGCGAAACGTGCTCGTGCAGGTCTGCCTTTCGCTCCAGAGCTGGTTTCATCCCTACACGTACGCCCGACAGCACGGCGCGTACCGCGACTGGGTGAAGAAGACGGCCGGACGCAATCCCCTCACGCTCTGGCTCTACATGATAAATCCCTGGTCGGAGGCGGTGAACATCCATAAATACGGCAAGTTCTTCCCCGTCGTCTATCCGCGTTTCGTCGGACGGTGCTTCCGCGAGTTCAACGCCGACGGCGTCCGCGGCTTTTTCGCCGAAATCACGCCGCGCTATCATCTGCTCGAGGGCTATGTCGCGGCGAAACTCGCCGATGATCCTCTGCTCGATCCCGACGAGATGATCGACGAACATTACCGCCTTTACTACGGTGCGGCCGGCGACGCGATGAAAAAGTTTTCCGACACCTTCGAGAATGAAAGCTTCGATCCGGCGAACTATTCGGCGAACGTGATGGCCATCCGGCCGACGACGTCATATATCTACAAGTTCCATACGGAGCGCGACAACTGGCATCTCGGTTCCGCCGAGCGTATCGCCAGGCTTGATGCGCTCGTGAACGCGGCGAAGGCCGCGGCGAAAACTCCGCTCGAGCGCGCGCGGATCGACGATTACTGCTCTCGCATCTGGAATACGGCGGTCGAGGGACGCCGCGAATACGAACTGCGCGAACGTCAACGCGCCGTCGCAAGACCCTTTGCCGTCGCCTCATGGGGCGAGAAAACGCGCAAACGCCTTTCTTCCGATTTCGCGACGCTCGACAACGGACCGGCGGCCACGTCCGCCAGGTTCGGCGTTTCGGCGGATGAAAGCAATCTGTATTTTTCATTTGAAGAGAAGGGCGACGACGCCCGCCGGCACGGGAAACTCGGCAGATGGATGAACGGCGTCGAACTGTTTCTCGCCGACGACCAGGAGACTAAAAACGGTTATCTCCAGATCGCGGTCGGAGCGGACGGTTCCGCCGAGGCGATTCTCTGGCGGATCGACGAAGGCGGCTGGCGCTCCGTGCGACAGCCTTCGCCGGCGGTTGCCTCCTCCGTGTCGAAAGACGGATGGACCTTCTCGTTCGCGCTGCCGTTTTCCGCCGTTCCCGGCGCCCGCGCAGGCGGAGATCTTTTCGTGAACGTCTTCCGCACGCGCCGCTGGGAGGGGGGCGTTTCAACGGCATGGAGTCCCATATTCTGCGAAAACTACCGCGCGGCGCTGCATCGCAACGGCAGAATCTTCACGAGCGCGCCCACTGAGAGAGGTGCTTACCCGCTCGATTTTTCGAAGTGGCGCACGCCCGCCGAGCCGGCGGACGGCGAGAGCCTGAAGCGGACCGCCGACGGGATCGCCGTGACGGCGGGGAAGAGTAAGCCTCTTGTCGTCATGCAGGACGGAACGTTCCCGGCCTGTCATGCCGGCGATCGCGTCGTGCTGGAATTCGACGCGCGGGGAAAAGCCCAGTGGGCGGCGGCATGCCTCTATCTGCTGACGGGGCGGCACTACGGCGCGGGGACGGTGCAGGGGCGTTTTAGGCCGACGGCGGAATGGTCCCGGCATCGGATCGTGCTGACGGTCGGCGAGCCGGATCCGAAACATCCTCCTACCGTGTACCGTCCGGGATTCCTGCTGGCAAAGGACGGTGAACTCGAGATCCGTTCGCTGACGGTCTCGGCCGAATGAATTTTCAGAGTAAAACAACCAAAGAATGAAAA
>JAFVZE010000381.1 GCA_017508315.1 Kiritimatiellia bacterium
AAATCGGGAGGCAACGAATTCTCGGTTAAGGAGCTTTCCATCGCGCTTGAGGAGGTGGAAAAGCGCAAAACGTTTCCGTCTTCGCTCGTCGGACGGTGGCGCGAAGCGCTCGCGTCGGTCGATGCCGAGCGCTGTTATTCGTACGGGAAGCTTGAAGTCAACAAGACGCGGGCGTACAACTGGGTCGTTTTCGCCTGCGCAAGCGAACAGGCGCGCAGGCGCCGCGGCTTGGGCGGTGATGCCGGTTTTGTGGAGAAATATACGGCCGATCAGCTTCGGTGGTTCGACAGTGCCGGAATGTACCGGGACCCCGGACAGCCGATTGTTTACGATATCGTAACTCGCCTTCAGTTCGCACAGATGTTGAGCGACGGATATTCAGGTCCTTCACGGGCGCAGTTGGAAGCATGTATGGAACAGTCCGCAGAGCCGACCTTGAAGCTTCTTTCGGCCTGCGGCGAAATCCCCTACGGCGGGCGCAGCAATCAGTTCCTGCACAACAACACGTTCTATTGCGCGCTTTGCGAATGGTATGCGGTGCGTTTTGCGCGCAGAGGGGATATGGCGAAGGCTTCCGAATTCCGCAGAGCGGCGGCGGAATCGGCGGCTGCGATGCGCGTGTGGCTTGCGGAGAAACCGGTAAGCCACGTGAAGAACCGCTATCCGCGCGAGTCGGGCAAGGAGGTGTTTTCCGAAAACGCGGATATCGGCTGCGAACGGTACGCCTATTTCGACAAGTACATGATTACAATGGGCTCGTGGGCGATGCTCGGCTGGTATTTCGCCGACGAAACCGTACCGGCGGCCGGGTATAAGCCCGCGGAGCCGGAAGTGTTTCTGCTCTCGCCGACATTCCATCTGGCATTTATGACTGCCGGCGAATATTCGGCGGAGTTCGACTACTGCGCCGGCAGACATTACGACTGCAACGGGCTCGGTCGTCTGCATCGGCGCGGAGCTCCGGCGCAGATCTGCCTTTCCATGCCTTGCGCTGAAAAGCCGAGCTATCGTCTGCCGGAGCCAAACAAGACCTCGTTTTCGATCCGTCCGGCGGGGGATGAGAACGTCGGATGGAATATCATACACGAGGCCAGAACGCCGGAATTCGCCTTGACGAAATGGAAGGTCGGTGACCGGGAATGGGAATGTCGCCTTTCCGCCGACGGGATGGAGCTGGAGCTTGCCGGAGAGGGCGAGCTCGCCATGGATATTCCGGCTTTTGAATTCGACGGCAGGGAATCGACGCGCATTTCCCATGATGCCGCTTCGCTGTCGGTTTTCTACCGCGGCTGGGTGTGCCGCTACCGGACGGACGGCGGCATCTCGCCTCTCGGCATGACGGTACACAACCGCAACGGCCGCTATGCCGCGTTCCGCGCGACCGGCAGGGATAAACTCAAAGTCCGGATAACGATAGAGAAGGAATAGGTCCGCCCGTTGTGACCTTCGGTCATTAACCACAGCCCCCTAACCACAGCCCCCTAACTACTGCCCCCCTATCTAAGCCCCACTGTCTTCTTGAAATAGAGCACAGTGTAACTGGGAAAAGCAAATAGTTCTTTTTTGGCTTTTTTAATTCACAGACACGTTGTAGTGTTAAAAATCTTTCAACTGCTTTAAGCTGTCACCTTAAATATTCCGCAATGAATTCTCATTTTACTGCGACAGGGTAGTGGTCGTAAAAATCCTGAAGAGTAAGTTGCGCAGGAGATTAAACAAGTCCGTAACGCAAAAAGCAGACGCGGCATTTCTGCCGCGCCTGCTTTTCACTTTATGGTATCAGCTAACGCTTACCAGCGGGTTTCGCGCCGGGGGCGATCACCGAAGCCGCCGCGCCCGCCGCCGAAACCGCCGCGTCCGCCACGGCCGCCGAAGCCGCCGCGCCCGCCGCGATCTTCGCGAGGTTTGGGTTGAGACTCGTTGACGCGCAAGGTGCGTCCGTCGAGTTCGTGCCCGTTCAGCGCGTCAATCGCTGCCTGAGCCTGTGCGGCGTCGGGCATGGTGACGAAGCCGAATCCTTTGCTGCGACCGGTCATGCGATCGGTGACAACGCGAACGGCGGTAACTTCGCCAAACGCCGCAAACGCCGCTTTAAGACCTTCGTCATTCGTTGCGTATGCGAGGTTACCAACATAGATTTCCATCTGATTTTTTCCTTGTTGTTCTTTAGTGCACCCACTCGCGAAGCACCCACTTCATAAGTGTTGCATATGCAATTCTATCAATTTTATAGCCGTTGCGTCAATGGGCCTTGAACAGACACCCTTATCCCACTTTTTTTGGGATGATTTATCCCAGTTTTCCCCTCCTTTTTTGTCGTAGACTTTTTCATCTGAAGGCGCTTTTCAGGCGCAAGAGCCATTTTCTTGCTGGTGATTCACTGATTTAGGCTCGGATACTCGCCTAAATCCCGGAAAAACGAAGGTGGCGACATCGATTTTGCGGTCTT
>JAFVZE010000382.1 GCA_017508315.1 Kiritimatiellia bacterium
TGGAAGGTCGCGACAACGAGCAGCTTTTAGACATAAAACGGCTCGGTTTTGACGGCATTATCACCCACGCGGTTTCCCGCCGCGAAGCTCAAGCGCTTTCAAAGGCTCACATTCCGATAGTTCTTACCGAACCTTGGCCGGAGATGCACAATCCGGAGCACCCGCTTTTCAATACTCCTTCCGTCAAAATGGACTCGCATGGCGTGGGCGTGCTCGCAGCCGAATACTACCTCAAACGCGGCTACAAATCATTCGCTTATGTCGGCGAGACGCTCGACAAATACTGGAGCGCGGATCGCTGCGCCGGATTCAGAGAAACTCTCGCCAAGGCGGGATACGCCTGCACCGTATACAATTCCTTCACAAAGCGCGAACGCCGCAACTGGGACGCGGAACGTCCGCGCATGATCAGATTTCTGCAGAAGCTGCCGAAGCCGACGGCGATATTCGCCGCAATGGACAACCGGGCGCGTCTCGTCCTTGACGCATGCGCGGAAGCCGGCATACGCGTACCCGAAGAAATTGCGGTGCTCGGCGTGGACAATGATCCCATCCTCTGCGAGTCGGCGGTCCCCAGACTCTCGAGCATCTGGACGGGAGGCTTCAAGCGCGGACAAAAAGCGGCTGAAATGCTCGACTGCCTTATGCGAGGACGCGCAATCACCGACAGGCATGTCAATATCGGCCCCATAAGCGTAATCTCCCGAGAATCGACCGGATATGACGTGATGCAGGATCCCGCCATCGCCCGAGCGATTCATTTCATAAGAAACAACGCTCTTCTCGGACGCATGGACGTAAACAGCGTCGTACAGCATGCGGGCTGTTCCCGCCGCTATGCTGAAATCCGCTTCCGCAATGAGCTGGGATCGTCAATCCGTAAATTCATCATAGAAAACCGCATCAACCACGCACGACACCTGCTTGCCGAAAGCAATCTCTCGATTCGGGAAATTGCCGAACAGTGCGGTTTTATGCGGGAAAGCCATCTGGCCGTTCTCTTCAAAAAGAGCACCGGCCTTACCATGCGCGACTACCGCAGCAATTACCGTGCGACTCCGGACGAATGAGTTTTCGCCCCTCGCGGAGAACCCGCTTTGAACGTGTTGGTCACGACATCTACAAGATCGCCGACATAATAAAGCTTGGTTTCAAGCCGATAAGGGCATTCCCCTCCTGAGGCTGCGGTTTTAGGCTTGCGGATACAAAGCCCTTCTTCACCGATCACCCGGCTCTCCACCCTGACGTCACCGCCCCATACGCCTTTCTCGGCGTTGATGCTTTTGACAAACGGCAGAGGACCTTTGACATCGACCTTGACCTCAACCATTACGGAACCGTCGTTCTGCGTTTTCGCATCAATCTCGACGCCTTTGAAACCTATATGCACCGGTGCGGTGCGAACCAGTTTGACGGCGCGTCCTTCAAACGCACGATCCCGGCATTTGAAAACTATGTGATTCTCCTCGCCCGGCCGCTTGATGGCGGGGGTGAGATTTATTCTGGCGGAGGCCTGCGAACTATTCACGCTACCCAGAGACATTCCGTTAAGCGCAACTTCAAACGCCGTTCCTTTTCCGACGATATCGAGAAACACCATTTGATTTTCTGCCGAGGGCGGCAATGTGAAAGTCTTCTCACGGCTCCATGCGCCGTCTTCTTTTTTCTGCATCCAGCCGCCGCCGAAATCCGACTCCACACGCCCCGACGCGGGGACAAAACAGGTGTCCGCGGCGCACTTGCGGCCGTCAATCGTCACGTTGCGGCACTTGCGAAGCACAAAAGGAGGCTCTTCACAGCCGCGGTAGAGCGTATTGTACTCGTAGCGGTTGTTGCGCCACAGCAGATTCTCGACCGACAGCGCAAACAGGAGCGGCGCATCGAAACCGTGAAAGAGATTGTCTTCGACAAGTATGTTGCCGTGGTAGGCTTTTTCCTGGATTGCCGGTTCTCTTACCACCGGATAAAACGACAGTATCCCTTTTGAATAACCGCCGGCGGCGGTGTAACAGTTTGAAAACACATTCCCTCTGATGACCACGTCACGGCAGGCTCCCGATTCGTACCAGTAGTAATTGTCGCCCGAAAACAGCAGCGGCGCACCGGTCACGCGGACGAAAAGATTAGATTCGATGAGTATCGGACGCGGTGTCGTGAAGAGCGATCCGCGCGCACGGTTGTGCACGATGACATTGTTGCGGAATATGGCCGCCGGCTGGTAATCGGCGTTTTCAACGGCATCTCCCGCGCCCCAACCGTCCGGAATGTCGCCGTCCAACGTCAGCTCCACTTCCCGCTCGCCAAGCATCTTCACATCCACAACCTTCATCTCTGGACCGGTCTCAAGCTTGCGGCCGTTGATGAAGCGCAATTTTTCACCGGGCAGAAAAACTTCAAAGCCGACTGCCTGATGATGCATATACCTGCATGTAAGAGTCCGGCCTGAAACATTGGTAACGGCAAGACACGTAGAATGGATGTTGATCGCATCATCCATCATGCCCTCGAACCAGCAGTTCTCAACCGTGACTAAGCCGCGCACGTTGGAAAAATGGCTGGCGTCGGCATGGGTTGAGGAATAGGCCCCCGGGCGCGGAAACACGCCGGATGTTTTATCGGAGGCGGCGCGGCTTCCTCGCCAGGTGACGTTTTCGGAACGCTGCGCGATCAGAGCCATACCTTTGGCGTCATGAACGACGACATCCTCGAAAACCACGTTTTTCGAATTATACACCACCATCGCCGGAAAATCGCGGCGCGGCGGACGAAACGCCAGTATGTCACCGACTTTCATGCCGCGCCCGCATTTGGAGAAATCATGTTTCAGGACAAATCTCCCCTCCGCCGACTGTCGGACGGGAAATGAGATCCGTATATCCGCGGCTTCAGGCATCTGCTCGCGCGTAGCACCGTCGAACAGCCTGCAGGCGCGCACCAGATTGGTCCATCCGGGACCGACCGCAAAAAGCCTGCCGTTCACGACCGACATCGGACAATATTCGCCGTCCACCTCAACAACCGTCTCTCCGTCGGCGAAGCCGGTGATTCGCGCTTCGGTCATCGTCGGACGTTCCCAGTCGAATATGACGTTACGAACTGTAATATTCTGCGAATCCTTCACCAACAGCGCAATCGCCTCACCACGGATATTTTCCATCACTCCCTTGGCATCGAAAACAAAATTCGTTTTTCCGACAATCGGATGGATCACCCGGTGCACGGGGCTTTGGTCGTGGTTGGAA
>JAFVZE010000050.1 GCA_017508315.1 Kiritimatiellia bacterium
AAAAACGCTTTCCGGACCGTTTGACAGATCAGCGCCAGTCTATCTCCGCCTCATCGTCCCGCTGGACGCCGCGCCGGTATTCAACCGCCGGATAGCCGAAAAGCATCGCGTAGAACGGCGTCGAAGGTCTGAATCCGAGTATCTCCACCAGAAGTTCCGGTATCTCGCTCTGAACCAGTTTGAGAAAACCGCACCAGCAGGTGCCGAGGCCGTGCGACCGAGAGAGCAGTTCGAACATGGAGCACGCGATCACGACATCCTCGTGCGGGGTCGTGACCCCCGGCGCCGTCTCGTCCGATGAAACGATCAGCATTCCCGGCGCACCGCGGAAAAAGATGTCGCTCTTTCCGTCGCGAAGCTGGATCGCGGGCACGGCAAGCCAGCGCGGGAGCAGTTTATTCCCTTCTCGGTGCCGTTCAACCACCTGAATGAACTTCCTGCGGAATTCGTCCATCGCCTTGCGGGTGGACAGACAGGTGAATTTCAGCGAACGCGCGTTGCATCCGGTCGGCGAATTGCCGAGCACCTTGAGTATGCGCTCGATCAAACCGCGTTCGACATCCCGGTCCTGATACTTGCGGACGCTTCTGCGCGTTCTGAGGAAATTCTCCGCTTCCTCCGCCCCGGGAAGCGGCAGCCCCTCCGCCGCGACCGAATCTTCCGGACGTTTGCCGCCGAAACGGATCGCCGCCTTCGGGCAGATCGCCATGCAATGCTGGCAGCGCATGCATTTGCCGGGGTCGGTCATCACGGGAAAGCCGTCGCCGCCGGTTTTCAATGCGCCGAAAAGACAATCCTTCGCGCAGAGTCCGCATTTGACGCAGCGCGTGCGGTCCAGCCCGAAAAGTTCCTCCGTCTTCACGATTTCCTCTCCCTCCTGCGATTGATGAAATAGAGCGCGATGTCTGCGCTCACCAGCGCAAGCAGCGCGACATAGGCCCAGATCACCCAGTTGCAATTGTAAAGCAGTTTGTGGATGATGCCGAAGACGTAACCTGCGACTATCAGCAGCATGAACATCAGCGACTTGCCCTTCGTCGATTTCGACCGGATCGACTTCATTATCGAAAACGGCCAGGAAAATCCGAAGCAGAAAAGCATGAGAAATTCAAAGACGCCCATTCGGTTCACCTGCGCTTTCCGCCGCCGAAGTCTTTCTGCCGCCTGCCCTGAAAGGATATTCTCCGCCGTTTCGGCTTGCGGTTGGCCGGATGCACCCATTCCGCCTGCGGCAGCCCCTCTTTGGACTTGCCGGCTTTCCGGTCGGTCTCCGGCGAATGATAGGGATGGTCCCGGTCGATCGGAATCGTCTTTTTGATGAACCGCTCGACCGCTTTGAGCTGGGAACGCTCCTCGGCGGTCACGAAACTTATCGCCGCGCCCGATTCGCCGGCGCGGGCGGTCCTGCCGATGCGGTGGACGTAGCTTTCCGTCTCCAGAGGCAGTTCCATGTTGACGACGCACGACACCTCGGGAACGTCGATGCCGCGGCTGGCGATGTCGGTGGCCACCAGCACGCGCACTTCGCCGCGGCGGAACCCTTCAAGCGCCCTGGTGCGCTGGTTCTGCGTCTTGTCGGAATGGATCGCCGCGCTCGCGATCCCCTCGCGGAGGAGCTTCTTGTTGACGCGGTCGGCGCCGTGGCGCATTTTGGTGAAGACGATCACCTTGTTCCACTCCGGATGCGTCTGCAGCAGATGGATGAGCAGAGAATCCTTCCGCGGCTTGTCGACGAGCATGACCTTCTGGTTTATCTTCTCGACCGTCGGCGTCTCCGGAGAAATCGACACCTGCGCGGGATCGTCCACAAGCTCTCCGGCGAGTTTAAGGATCTGCGGCGAAAGCGTCGCCGAAAAGAACAGCGACTGCCTCGCCTTCGGAAGTTTGGAAATGATGCGCCTGATGTCGGGGAGAAAACCCATGTCCAGCATCCGGTCGGCCTCGTCGAGGACGAAACATTCGACCTGATCGAGATAGATGACGCCCTGCGTCATCAGGTCGATGAGCCGCCCGGGGCACGCCACCAGCGTCTCCGCACCGCGGCGGATGTCTTTTATCTGATGAAACTGAGACACGCCGCCGATTACGCACGCGAACGGGATCTCGATGTATTTGGAAAACCTGCGGATGTTGTCGGCCGTCTGCGCGGCGAGTTCCCGCGTCGGTGAGAGCACCAGCGCGCGGGGATGACCGGTGTGCCGCGCCTTGCGCTCCTTGACGAGGTGATCGAGAATCGGTAGCATGAACGCCGCGGTTTTTCCGGTGCCCGTCTGCGCACAGCCGATGAGATCGCGTCCCGCCATGAGATACGGCATCGCCTTCTCCTGGATGGGGGTGGGTTTTTCATAGCCGGCGTCGGCGATCGCGCGCTGCAGCCTCTGGTCGAGACGACCGAAAACGGTGTTTTCAAACATGATATCAGACAACTGGCTTGATGTAGCGCGTCTTCAGCGCGCGCCAAAGTACGGTGCAGAACGCCGACAGCGGAATCGCCAGCAGCATTCCCAGAAGAGGACCTAAGACCGTCGCCCAGAAAAAGAAGGAGAAGATGACTCCGGCGTATCCGAGCCCGGTTTTATCGCCTTGGATTTTCGGCGTTATGAAATAACCGTCGAGGAACTGCCCGCAAAGCCAGACGGTCAGCACCATAAACAGACGGGTGAGCGAACCGCCCGGCGCGAAATACGCCAGCGGAAGCGCCACCGGCAGACACACGACCGAGCCGAAAAAGGGAATAAGGTTCATCACCCCGAGCACAAAGCCCACTAAAAAACCGTACGGCAGTCCCACGAGCCAGAAGCCGGTCCCGTACATGACGCCTTCGATAAGGCAGATGACGGTCTGGCGCTGAAAGAACGAAACGAGAATGTCGAAGAAGGCATCGATCTGTTCCGCCACGAAGGAGCGCGTGTCATCTTTGAGAAACGCCAGCTGCCGCACGATCTCGCTGCCCCGACGCTCCTTCGTCATCAGGAAAAACACGAAGAAGATGAGCGCCACCAGCACCGACAGCACGCCGGAGAGACAGCGCAGAACGCCGGAACCGGCCTTGAGCGCGCTCGCGCCGTACCTGTCGTAAAGCTCGCCGACATTGTCGTAGGGAATTCCGAGTTCACCCAAAAGGCCGTGCAGTTTCGGAAATGTCTCGCCGAACCACTCGGTCACGAGTTTGAAAAGATGCGGACCCTGACGGACGAGGTTGCTCGCCTGATCCACCAGCACGGAACCGGCGTACCACAGCAGAATCCCCATCGGAACGAAAACGGTCGCCAGCATGACCACCACCGCCAGCGTGGGATTGTGCAGCACCCGCTTCCACCAGCCGTAGTACGGTTTGAAAAAAAGCGAAAGAAAAAAGCCGAGTATGACCGGCACCACCGCCGACGACGCAAAGGAAAGCGCCGCCACGACCGCCTTGAGGACGACGGCGACGAATGCGATCATCACCGTCACCGCCAAAACCGTCAAACCGGCCGACACCATCTTCTTCTGTGCTTCTGTGAAATTCAACATATGCGGAATTATATCACAAAACCGGTCGCCGACCTCATATTATTTCGCATCTCGGCAATTCGCCGACGATCGGCTTCGCCCATTCTATGAATTTCGCCGTCACGTCATGGCCGTTGCGCGCGATATGCTCGCGGGGAAGCGAGCGCGTGTATTTCGCCGCCTCGGCTATCGGCACCGGCGCGAACGCGACCTGATAGCGTTTTCCTTCGGCGCGGACGATGGCGATCGTGCCCTTCGTCAGCCCGCCCTTGAGCGCGGCCTTTACCGCCGCCGCTCCGGCCGCGAAAGCCTCTTCGCCGTCGGTCCGCGAAGCGATGCCGGGGAAAGATCGCTGCAGATAGCCGAAAGTGTCGGCGCGGACGCGCGAAATGCCGGCGTTGGCCTTGAGATGACCGGCGAGAAAATCGCCGAGCGCCCCGCTGCCGGAAAGCTGGAGATTGCCGTGGGAATCTTTTTCGCCGGCGGCGAACATCGCCGCGACCGGCACGCCCTTCGCGTCGCGGATCCCCTCGGAGACGGCGCAGACGCAGCGGCCGTATTTCTTCATCGCCGCCTTCACGTCTTTGACGAAACCGTCGAGCGAGAACGGAACTTCGGGAAGATAGATGAGATGCGGACCGTCGTCGGGGCGCTCGCGGGCGAGCGCGCCCGCCGCCGTGAGGAATCCGGCGTCGCGTCCCATGATGATGTCGATCTTGACGCCGCCGAGCGCGCGGTTGTCGAGATCGTCGCCCTTCAGCGCCGACGCCACGAATCTCGCGGCGCTGCCGAAGCCCGGCGTATGGTCGCAGCTGCGCAGATCGCAGTCGATCGTCTTGGGGATGTGGTAGACGACGAGCGGATAACCGGCCTTCTCCGCCTCTTCGGCGACGATTCTCGCGGCATCGGCGGAATCATTGCCGCCGATATAGAAGAAATAACCGACGTCACGGCGGCGGAACGCCTCGAAAATCGCGCGGCAGTCCTCGAGAGTCGGCTTTTTGCGGCAGGAGCCGAGCGCGGAGGACGGGGTCGCGGCGACCGCGCGCATCTTCGCGGGCGTCACTTTCCGCAGATCGGCGTAGTCATCGCCGAGAATGCCGAGAATGCCGTGGCGGGCGCCGAGTATCTTTCCGATCTTCGCGCTTGCGCGCGCCTCGAGAACCGCGCCGGCAAGCGACTGGTTGATCACCATCGACGGTCCGCCGGACTGGGCGATCACCATATTCGTTTTCTTCGCCATTTCAAAACCTCCTGTGTTGTTGCAGTATCCGGAATATCTACAGCAGATCGAGCGGAACCTTGCGCCCGGCGCCGGGGATGTCGGCGACGAAGCGGGGGAGCGAAAGCCCGCCAATGCGCTCGGCGCAATACCTTTCGATACGCTTCGCCTTTTCCAACGGCACCCGGAAATGGTCGATGCCGGCCACCGGATCGCACTGGAAAACGTAATACGGTCTTATCCGCGCCGAACTCAACGCCCTCAACAGCCTGAGCATCTCGGCTCCGGAATCGTTCACGCCTTTGAGAAGCACCGTCTGGCACGAAACCGGAATCCCAGCCTCCACCAGCCTTGCCGCGGCTTTGCGGGCCTCGTCAGTCACCTCGTCGGCGCAGTTGAACTGGGTGTTGACCCAGACTTTGCCGGATCTTCCGAGCGCCTTGGCGAGCTTCGCGGTGATCCGGCCGGGGTTCACCGCCATCGCCCTCGTGCACACACGCACCATCTCGACCTGATCCAGCCCGGCGAACGCGTCAACGAAAGCGAGCACCTTTTCATCGTCAAGCGTAAGAATGTCGCCGCCCGAGAGCAGCACATCGCGAACCTTCGGACGGGCGCGGACATAGTCCACGCAGCCCTGCAGCCGCTCCGGAGTGTCGGCTATCTCGGAACGCCCCAGCAGCCAGCGCCGGGTGCAGTGACGGCAGTTCATGAAGCACCGCCCGCTCGTCATCACCAGCACCCGGTCGGGAAAGCGCTGCTTCAATCCCGGGCATCTGCCGGCACGGGAAAGCTCGCCGAAAGGATCGGCGAGCTTCCGCGAAGGCGCACTCCGCGCTTCAAGACCCGAACTGCGGCACTGTCTGGCGAAGCGCGGCGACGATGCCGCCAGCCGCTCGGCGTACGCGCAGGCGAACTCGGGAAAATCGCTCAAGCGCGAGCCTTGATGACCGCTTCCATCTGATCGACGGCCTGCATCGACTTCTCTTCGTGGATCGCGAAGGTGCGCGTCCAGGGAGCCATCATGTAGCCCTTGAGAAGTTTCCTGTCGCAGACCGAATCGCAGAACTTCACCGTGCCGGAGAAATTCACGTCACAGCTCCAGTTCGAACCGGTCGGGATCTGGTCGAAACCGGCCTTGTCAAGCCACTCGTACGCCGCCACGTAGGCGTTGGGCCTGCCGTCTTTGCGCACCGGATCGAAGCCCGCGCCGTAGTACCAGTTCGACTGCAGCACGCTCTTGGGCATGCGCCTGAGGAACTCGTCCTTGTGCTTCCAGATGTAGTCGCTCCATATCCACGGACGGCAGCCCGTCTTCTCGGTGACCTTGACGAACCAGAGGAAGTCATGCCACCACAGATCTCCCTGACGGCAGATCGCGAGCAGATGGGACGACTGGTGCCCGGCCGTCTCTTCATCGTAGCCGAGGTGGAAAAAGCGGGGACGGTCGAATATTTCGGCTACGTCTCGGATCAGATCCCCGCAGACCTGATAGTATCTGCGCGTCGATACCATGCGACCGTAGTCCTTGAGCCAGGTGTCGTGACAGGCGGAAAAATTGAGCTTGGGGATCACTTCGAATCCCATGCCGCGCAGCCGCGCGATCTCGCTGCGCATCTTCTCGACGCTCCAGCTGCCTTTGACCGCGAGTTCGGGATGGCTCGGATACTGCAGAATCTCGGCGATGTCGATGATGATCTGATTGCAGCCGGCCTTCGCGAGACGCCCGGAGATGCGCCTCCACGACGGTTCGTCGAACCGGACATGATCGGCGCAGCAGCGCGTCAGCCACTTTTCGGGCATGTTCGGATCCTGGGTCTCGAGCGGGACATCCTTCCAGGAATTGACGCCGAAATGCGCCAGATAGCTCCAGATGAAATCGGGCTCCGGTCTGCGCGAGGCAAGTCCGGCGGAAGCGCAACCTGTGAACGCCGCGGCTCCGGCGGCCATCGTAAGAAACTCTCTTCTGTCCATGTTCTCTCCTTGTTTATCCTTTGCCGAGCCTTTCGCCGGCGTATTTCTTTTCGCGGATCGGCCTCCACCACCATTCGTTGGCGAGATACCATTCGACGGTTTTGCGGATGCCGCTGTCGAAATTCTCCTCCGGTTTCCATCCGAGGGTGTCCATAAGCTTGGCGGGATCGATCGCATAGCGCAGGTCGTGCCCTGGACGGTCCTTCACGTATTCGATGAGATCTTCGTATCTGCCGCAGGAACGCGGCCTGAGTTCGTCAAGAATCGAACAGACCGTTTTCACCACCTCGAGATTGGTGCGCTCGTTGTGTCCGCCGACATTGTAGGTTTCTCCGATCACGCCCTTTTCGTTGACAAGGCACAACGCCTTGACGTGATCGTCGACGAAAAGCCAGTCGCGCACGTTCGCGCCGGCTCCGTACACCGGAAGCGGTTTTTCACCGAGACAGTTGATGATTACGAGCGGAATCAGTTTTTCCGGAAAATGATACGGACCGTAGTTGTTCGAGCAGTTGGTTATCAGCACCGGCAGACCGTAGGTGTCGTGCCATGCCCTCACCAGATGGTCGGAGGCCGCCTTGGAGGCCGAATACGGCGAATGCGGCGCATACGGCGTCTTCTCGGTGAAAAAGCCCTCTTCGCCCAGCGAACCGTAAACCTCGTCGGTGGAGATGTGCTGAAAGACGAAATCCGGATGTTCGCGCCACCGTTTGAGCGCGCTCTGCAGCAGCGCGGCGGTGCCGACGACGTTCGTCCGCACGAACTCGCCGGGTCCGTCGATCGATCTGTCCACGTGCGATTCCGCCGCCAGATGAAAGATCGTGTCCGGCTTGAAATCGGCGAATGCGCCGTCCATCGCGGCCTGATCGCAGATGTCGGCGATCAGCAGCGAATATCTGCCCTCGACCTCTTTGAGCGATTCGGTATTTCCGGCGTAGGTAAGCTTGTCGATGACCAGCACCTGACGTCCCTGACGGCACAGGTGGCGCACCAGCGCCGAACCGATGAACCCGCATCCACCGGTGACTATACATCTGTCATTCTTCATCCGAGAACTCCGACCGGCCGTCGTCATCGTCTCCGCGCGACTCCCCGTCGCCGGACGGAGCGTCCTTCCCCGGCTTGCCGCCGTAGCCGTAACCGTAGGAATAATAGTTCCCGTACCCGTACTTGCGGTAGCTGTGGCCGTGGGACGGGCTGAAGGCGGAGAAGTTTGAGAAATCGACGTCGTTGACCACGACTCCGAGGATGTTCGCTCCCGCCTCCGTCAGCGTACGCGAACAATGGAGGATCGGTTTGAAATGCGTACGGTCCGGACAGCACATGATTATCACCGAGTCCACCGCGACGGCGAGCGAGACCACGTCGCCCACGATCCCGTAGGGCGGAGAGTCGATTACGATGCGGTCGTAATTGGCGCGCGCCCATTCGAAAAATTCCGCAACCGCCGAAGAGCCGAGAATCTGCGAGGGCGAGACCCCGTCCGGCGGCAGCGAGGCGACAACATCGAGATTATCCACATCGGTCCTGTTGATCAGCTTCGAGAAATCGATCGCCCGCTTCTCGCTCGCCTCCTGCATGACGTTGGAGAAACTCGTCTCCTTGGTCAGCTCGAGATTCCACACCCCCGCCAGCCTCGGCCGGCGCATGTCGAAATCGACGTGCAGAGTCTTCCTGCCCGCCTGAGCGTAGGTTATCGCCAGCGAAGAGGAAGTGATCGTCTTGCCCTCGCCCGGCTGGGTCGAGATCACCAGCACGCAATGCGAAAGCATCTCGTAGCGGGGGGAATCCAGAAGATTGCGCAGTCCGGCCACCGCCTCCGAAAACTGCGAATACTTTTCATCGATCGTGAATCTGGCGACCTGCTGGCGTTTTTTGCGCCGCACGTGCGGAAGCACCGCCAGCACTTTGAGGGAGAGCCGGTTCTCGATGTCGCCGAGGTTGACGATGGTGTCTTCAAGGTTGTCGAGTATAAGAACGAACAGCAGCCCCGCCGCGATCGAAAGCACGATCCCCGCTCCGAAAATCAGCATCGGATTGGGAAGGACCGGCTTGGTGGGAACGTTCGCCGGACGTCCGACGCGGACGATCTCGTTGTTGGACTCCGCCTCCATGCGGGCCTTGTTCTCGTCGAGAATGAGACCTTCGAGAACCCGGGTGGAAACCCCGTATTCGGCTTCAAGCTGCCCGAGTCCGGACTCGGCGAGCACGATGCGCTGCTCCACCGACGCGAGCTCGTTGCGCAGGTCCTCCTGCTTGGCGCGCAGGTTCGCCAGTTGGTTGCGCACGACCTGCAGCGTCGAGCGTCCGGTGAGCAGAGCTCTCGCCGCGGCGTCCAAAAAACGCTGACGGGAAAGCGCAAGAACCTTCTTGGCGGAAATGACCTCGGGGTGGTTTTCGGTATAGGCGAAAAGCAGTTTCTGGTATTCGCCGTCCGCGTCCTGATAGGCGCGGAACTCCGCGGCGATCTCCTGCGCCCTGGGAACGCCGGTCGAAAGGTTGCCGTAGGTCGCGGGATCCTTCTGCACCGCGGAGAGCATCTTCTCCCATTCGATGAGCTGCGTCTCCTCGGATTCGAGCGAAAGAATGTCTCCGGTCGTCTTCGACAGACTCTGGCTTATCGTGTCGCGCGACGAGCGGAGGTTGTCGACCTTGTTGGCGGTGCGGAAATCAAGCAACTGCTTGGCCACCTTGTCGGCTTCCCTGCGCTTCTTCTCCACGTTGGCGTGAATCTGCGACACCGCCTTGTCGCAGCGCAGTTTGTTCTCCTCGTCCGTGAACGCCTCGATCGCCTCGGCATAGGAGTTGGCGAGCGCCGCGCACAGGGCGGGGACTTTGGAGCGCACGGAAATCGTGATGATCCGGGAGTTGCGCTGCAGTTCCAGTTCGGAGCCGACGAGCACCTCCACGATATCCTCGTCGGAAACCGTCGACGACGGATTACTGGCGCGGTACTGCTCCAGTATTTTCGTGACGATCTTCTCCGAGCGCCATTCCGAAATGCGGGTATTGAAGATTTCCGCGTAAGTGTTGCCGTAATCCGGCGTGGCGTCGGCAAGCGCGCTTTTGCCGTATCCGGAACTGCGGCGCATATCCATCGTGAATTCGCTGCGCGCCTCGTAGATCGTCGGAGATATGCGGTAGACCGCGAAGGACACGATAAGGCCGATCAGAAGAAAGACGAACACGGAAAGCCAACGCTGGGAGACGACGCGCATCATCCGCCCGAGAGTGATCGTTCCGACGAGCGATCCGTCTTCCGGAGCCCCTCCGCCGGGAACTCCGCCGTAGGCGCGTCCCGCCCCGTAATACATCGGCGAAGAACCGCCGTAGGCCGGATATGCGGGCCGCGAAGCCCCGTAATACATCGGCGAAGAACCCCTTGCGCCGTAATAAATCGGTTTGTCAGCCATCTATCTTCTCCTTGGGGAAGGACTTGGCGGAAACGGCCAAAGAAAAAGCCACCGCCAACATCACTTCCGGGCGTAGAAAGGAAACCCCGAAAAAAGCGTCGAGCACGACCGCCGCCAGCGCCAGAAGTCCAAGAAGCGCGGCCGGATGCGGCATCCGGAACGCCATGATCCCCTTAACCATGGCGATCGCAAAAAAGCCCAGCAGCGCGACAAGCGGCAAAGCCAGCAGCGCCGCGCCCGCGATTCCGCGTTCGGCGAGCAGATGCCAGTATCCGTTGAAAGCGCACGGACGTTCGACGGCAAGCACCATCCAATCGGAATCGGCGGCGAAAAACCGCACGTCCAGCGGAAACGACGCCAGACCGGACCCCAGCCACGGATGCACCTTCCATGATCTGAACGCGATGTCGGAAAGAACCGAACGAACCTCGAAGAAATTTTCCGGGAAGAGCTCCCATGAGAGAATCGACGCGACTTTCCGCGCGAGAGCATCCTCGGGAACGAGCGAAAGAACCATGAAAAGCCCGATCGTGAGCGACAGCGCAAAAACCACCAGCAGTTTGAAACCGGCGGCCTTGCGCAATGTCGCGTTGACATGAAAGGCGACATAGCTTACAAGCGCGATTTCCGCCGCCAGAAAATAAACCACCGTCAACACATCGGCAAAAGCCACGAGCCCGGCGCCTGTCGCTCCGATCGCGAGAGCGAAGAGGAGCATTGCACCGTTCCAGCGGTGTTCGAACGCTCCGGCCATGGCGGCGGTTCCCGTCAGAAAATAAATGCCGTAGGCAAAACCGTGGAATTCCGGCTGTGCGCCATGCGGACCCGTAAACAATTCCGCCGTCGCCGTCGCGCCGGCAAGCACCGCGGCCGTCAGGCAGAAAGCCGACCTCCCGGCTTTCCCGAGCGCATGGCGGCAGGCTGAAATCAGAATCATGGCCGCCGCCGAAGTCGCGAAAGGAAGATAACCGAAACCGTCGACCGTCCCCGGCAGAAGCGGAAACGTCGCCGGAGCTATGCTCCATACCGTCGTCTCGGCATCGTACGCCATTTTTATACCGCCGTTCAAGGCTCTGATTGCGGCAACGGCGACCGCAAAAAGCATAATCCACGTCAACGGATCGGCCAGAAACGAATGCGCCACTCTTCTCCTCGCCTCGCGCAACCGCTCCTGACCGATAACCGAAGGCGACATGAACATCCATACCGCGGCGAATGCAGAAAGCCAAAGCATCGCCGTCGCCACGACCGACCCGCTGAAAAACCCCGATAAGGACAACGGCGCCACCGCCACCAGGGCCAAGTGCGCCGCCAAAGCGTATTTGGCAATCAGTCTCTGCACTTAATATGTCAACCTGAATCCGATTGTTCCGCGCAGACGGTTGTAGTCGCGATCATAGTAGCCGACATCGTCGGAGAACCAGCATCCCTGATACTCCAACCGCCCGTAAACGGCGAGGAACCTGTTGATCGTATAGTCAAGCCCGAATCTGGTCGAAAGAATATCCTCGTCATAATCCCAGGTTCCCTGCGAGGAATATTCCCTCGTTTCGCGACGATATGCGATATCGAACTTCGCGCGGAGTTTTCCGCGGATCATGGAGTGGCCGATGCCCCACGAGATCGAGTCGACGCGGTTGGCGCACCCGTACTCGCGCTCCGAAGGCTGGTAGTAGCTGGTGGCCAGAAGCATCATATTCCAAGTGTCGGACATCTTCCAGTTGCCGGAAACCGAATACGTCCAGCCGTTGATATCGTCAGCGCCGTCGGAATATTCAAACTGGCTCCAGCCCGTCATGACCCGGTAGGAAATGCGTTCGGTGAAGTAGGAGCCGAAACCGCCGTGGACCGTCCAGCCCTTGGAATCGTCGGAATAGCGGCTTTTGCCGTATCCGGTCAGATCGTTGCCGTTGTCCTGGGTATATCCCTGATAACTTCCGGCCACCAGCAGATCCATCCATTTGGACATGGCGTATCCGGCCTCGACGCCGACGGTCCAGCGGTCCCAGCCGTAAAGCGCGGCATACCTGCGCGGATCGTTGTCGTAGTCAAGATAATAGTAGCTTGCGTTGATATCGCCGTGGAAACGGTCGTTGAAGCGGCGTTGCAGAACGGCTCCGACATTGAATTCCTGACGGTCGCGCCAGAGTCCATAGCCGTTGTTGCGGGTAAGATCGTCGTCTTCGCAGATTTTCTGATAACGCTCGGTGAGCATGAGCGACCATCCCTTGGTTCCGCCCTGCGAACTTGACCAGTTGAAGGTGACGTTCTCGCCGTAATTGTTTTCGTTGAGACTGCGCACATACTTGTTGTACGCCAGATAACGATAGAAAACGCCGGCGGTAAGATTCCATGTTTCTGCGTTGTACGTCAGATTCAAACCGGGATTAACCGCCCACGACGATACGGCGGTACCGTCTTTCTGCTGGTCGTTGTTCGAGTCGTAGGTGTAGTCGAGCGAGACGTACGGCCTCAGCGTCATGCGCTGACCGATCTTCAACCCGCCGGGGCGGTCAAGAACTTCCGCCTGAACGGCGGAAACGCCGACTGCAAACAAAACAAATATTGCCCTTTTCACTTTCATCTCTCCTTGCGCGCACCTATCGTCTGCCATTGATAGCCCTGAGGTTCGCGGTAATACATCGGACGGCGATCCAACCCCGCGTCGAGCCCGACGGCCGGCGAAGCGACCTGAACGGTCGTAACGACATCGCTTGCATTCTTGAAAGTCGCGGCATTGACGACCCCGGCTCCGGCGGTTGCGGAATTAAGGTCGGCGAGCATCGCTTCCAACGACTGGGCGGGAACGAGCTGAAGCACCAGCG
This sequence comes from Kiritimatiellia bacterium, assembly GCA_017508315.1. Lineage (GTDB taxonomy): Bacteria > Verrucomicrobiota > Kiritimatiellia > RFP12 > UBA1067 > UBA1067. The sequence continues at coordinate 12,927 of JAFVZE010000050.1, forward strand.
AATGATCGGGCTGTTCTCCGGCATCCGACGCGCCGAGCATCAGATCGTAACTGGGATTCTCGCCCATGGCCGCCGGTATCCATTCCTCAAGCGCAACCTTGCGCGTCGCCTCCGGCATGTTCGCAACCAGCTTCGAGGCCAGATCCGCGGGCGTACCGTTGGAAGCGCGCAAAAGCATGATCGCGGCGAAAGCGTTGCGCACATCGGCGCCGTCGGTCTTCGCGGTGCGCTTCTCCACGCTCGACATGACCGCCGCCGCGATGGCCGCAAACTGCTCATCCGTGTAAACCGCGGACGGATCGGCCGCGCGATTGAAAAGATCCGCCGCAAAACGCTCGTTGATGACCGTCAGCGCCTCGGGGGGGACCGTCGCGAAGACCTCGGCGAGCAGAGCCGAGACATTGCCTTTGGCCGCACCTTTGAGCGCGGCGCGGTTGACGGTAAGATATGCGGCGGCCTTCGTCTCCGCCGAACCGGGCATCTTCCCGATGGCTTCGTTGCAATCGGCCAGAAACGCCTTCTGATCATCGGCGGAAAGCATCCTTACCGTGGAGGTCATCACCGCGGGATTGGAGACGGCGTCGCCGATTCTGCCGCGAGCCTCCGCGAGCGAAATGGAAGGATCCGCGGCGACCGCCGCGATCGCGGCAATCGTGAAAATCAAGGCAGACAGAATTTTTTTCATCTTCATCACTCCAGAATCAATACCATGTTTCAGGCACCCATACGACATCTCCGGCGCGAAGCGACATATCCTTGTCGACACGGCCGTCCTTGCCGATTTCGTTTATATCGACACGCGTGCGCGTCTGATTGCCATCCTTGTCGCAACGTGTCACGATAATTCCCGAACGGTCCGCGAACGGCTTCAAGCCGCCGGCCGACTGCAAAACCTTTGTAACCGTCAGATCCATCGTGGCGGGCATGTTCACCGGGCCGGGATTGCCGACCTCCCCAAGCACCGTAACCGTCCCCCAGGGAGACACACCCTTCCCGTCGTACGGGGCGAATGTCACCGTCACCTGCGGCTGCCGGTAGTACACCGAGTACGCCTTTACCAGTTTTTGCTTCAGCGCCTCGAGAGTAAGCCCGTCGCAGGCGACCGGAGACTGCAGCAGGTGCTGAAGGGTGATGTCGCCGTTCTGATCGACGAGGCATTCCATGGAAACAGGCGGTGCGGCCACGGAACCGACCTGAACTATAAGCGCTATTCCGGGCCTTATGCGAGGACCGTCCCACCATGTCGCGACAACATCGGAATCGACGTTTTCCTTCTCGTGGAAAACGCCTTTGAACGTCTCGCAACCGCACGCCAAGACGCCAAACAACGCAATAACTGCTATTTGTCTGTACACTGATCTCATGATTTTGGCGTTAATTATACCTCAATGCCGTCCAAAATGTCAATACTCGCGGCCTCGCGGCCGCCTGCAAGTCAAGAAAACGATATCGGATGCCGGGATGCAGAGGTCAGAAACACATGACCTGCGCCCACCATCGTTTTTTCGCCGCGGCGCAAAAGCGTCGAAAGGGACTTCCCGACTTCATAGACAAGCAGACAACCGCTCTCGGCGACAACCTCGCTATCTTCGGCGAAATCATGTTGCGTGAATTCGAAAAACTCGCACTCCAAATTCCTTACAGGTACAGGAACGGCCAGATCAAAATCGACACATTCAAGCGATTTGGCGACATGAAGCTCCCGCGGTCTGCCGTCGAAACCGACGCGATTCCAGTCGTAGAGCCTGTATGTCGTACTCGAACTCTGTTGAACTTCATAGAGTTTCACGCCGTCGCCGATTGCATGAACAAGACCGCCGGGAATGAAAAATGTATCATACTTCTTCGCATCGTGCTTGACGAGAATATCTTCAAATCCGCCATTCGCGACGGCGCGCTCAACCTCTGCCATGCCGACACCGGACTTGAAGCCGGCATAAATGGGCCCCGGCTCCAGAACGCAGCATAACTCGGCCTTGGGCTCGCCGCCCGCGACAAGAGCCGTGCGCTCATTGGGATGAACCTGAACCGAAAGGCGCATTTCAGCGTCGATCACTTTCGCAAGAAGAGGAAACCCGGGTTCGACATCGGCCAACGAACGACCTTTTTCGGGGCCGTCGGCTATGATGCTCGGCGAAGAACGGTGAGCCGAAATCTCCCAGCTCTCACTCCCCCACACGAGCGTATGAATGTTAGGTTCAAATTTCATGCAGACGTCGATTCTAACCGTCAGAGCGTTTGTATTTCAGTTTGTCGGCCGCCGTCAGTCTGCGCACGACTCTGGCGGGGTTGCCGGCGACGAGCGTATCCGGCGGCACGTCGCGTATGACGACCGAACCTGCCGCGACGACGGAGTTCTTCCCGATGGTGACGCCGCCGATGATCGAAACGCTCCCGCCGATCCAGACATTGTCTTCAATGGTGACCGGAAACGCGTATTCCTCGCCGGCGATACGGTCCTCGACGTCGAGCGGATGACCGGCGGCGTAGATGCCGACGTTCGGCGCGATCCACACGTTGTCGCCGATGCGCACGTAATTGCCGTCAAGGACGATGAAGTTGTAGTTCGCGAAAAAATTCTCGCCCACTTCGATGTGGAAACCGTAGTCGCACTTGAACGGCGGCAGGATGTTGCACTTCTTGCCGATCTTGCCGAAAATTCCGGCGAGAAAGTCGCGGCGCTCCTGAACCTGCGAAGGCTTGAGCTTATTGTATTCGCACATCGCATCCTGAATCTTGAAGCGGTACGTCTTCATCTCGTCCGTGACGTTGGGATTGTAAAGAAATCCCGCCTCGCACTTCTCCTGCTCGGTCATCGCGCCTTCAACCGGCTTGCACAGCTGCACTTTCATCCGCATTCCCCTCAGT
>JAFVZE010000383.1 GCA_017508315.1 Kiritimatiellia bacterium
AAGTCCGGTGCGGATACGGTGGTCATCGACCTCGGCGAAGCCGTTGCGTATCCGTCGCATCCGGAACTCGCGGTAAAGGGCTCGTGGTCGCCGGAGAAACTCGCCGCCGAGATCGGAAAGATCAGACAACTCGGACTTAAGCCCGTGCCGAAGCTGAACTTTTCGACGATGCACGACCAGTGGCTTAAGATCTACAACCGCATGGTGGGGCTGCCGAAGTACTATGAGGTGTGCCGCGATGTGATCGGCGATGTCTGCGACATATTCGGTAGGCCGGAGCTTTTTCATATCGGCATGGACGGTGAATGCATGGAGCAGAAACGGAATTTCTCTGGATACGGCACGTTCAGGGACCGGAAATTCTGGTTTCAGGACGTGAAGTTCTACGCCGGCGAGTTGGAGAAGCGCGGCGTGAGGGCGTGGATGTGGGCAGACTCCGCGGACGATTGGCCCGAGGAGTATGTCGCTGAGTGTCCGAAGACGATTCTGCAGAGCGTCGCGAGCTACCGCAATCCGTTTGACGTCGTTAAAACCGCGACGGTCAAGCCCGTGCTTGCGGCTCGGCGGAAGACGCTGAAGCTTCTGGACGACGCGGGGTTTGAGACGGTCCTTTCCGGTCTTGGAGATCAGAAGAATCCTGAAAGCGCGCTTTCGGAATTCATGGCTTACTCCCGTTCTCAGAACTTCAAGCGCGTCGTCGGCGGTATTCAGACGTCGTGGAGCTTCCTGCTTCCCGGCGACAAGGGCGAGGAAGCGAACATGGAAAGCGTAAAACGGCTGAAGGAGGCGATAAAGGTATGGAACGCATGATCTGGGCGCAGCTTTTGCATCTGAGCCGGAATCTGTGGCGGCCGGATGCGTGGAGATACGATGATCCCAATGGATGGCGCTCTTCGTTCATCGATGAGTACTCGGTTGACGACGGCGTCTGGCGCCGCGTTACCGACAGGCTTGCGGCGTCTGGCGCGACCATGGCGATGATAGATGTCGCCGACGGTGTCGTTTACCCCAGTCATCCCGAGCTTGCCATCAAAGGGTCGTGGACCGCGGAAAAAATGGCGGCGGAGGTGAAACGTCTCAAGGCGCTCGGTCTTGAAGTCGTTCCAAAACTTAATTTCGCGACCACTCACGACCAGTGGCTGAAGGAATATGGGCGTATGGTTGGCACCCGAAGATATTACGAGGTTGTCCGCGATCTCATCAACGACATCTGCGACATTTTCGAGGGCCCCAGGCTGCTGCATATCGGGCTCGACGAAGAACTCTTCGATCAGATAAAGGCCATGAAGAACGCAATCGGAACATTCCGCAAGGGAAAAGCTTTCTGGCAGGATGTCCGCTTCTACGCCGATTGCTGCGAGAAGAAGGGCGCGCGGCCGTGGATGTTCGCCGATTACGCCGCCGACTTCCCCGATGAATTCATCAGGTGCTGTCCCAAGTCGATTCTGCAGAGCGCATGGTACTACCGCGACCTGTTCGGAAACGAGCCTAAGAAAGGGGGAGAGAAAAACTTCAACGGATTCTGGCTCAAGCACATCAGAACGTTTGAGATTCTTGCGAAAGGCGGCTTCGATCAGGTTCCCTGCGGTTCGACGTGGAATAACGAGTGCATCAGCAAGGAGGGTAACAATTTCAAGCGTTTGGTCGACTACTGCGATTCTATCATCGACAGCTCTCATCTGAAGGGTTATCTGCAGACGACATGGCAGCGTCTGCTACCGGGCGCGAGCGGCGAGAATAGGAACATGCTCGGGATCGAGTGGATGCGCGAAGCGCGGGAGAAAAGAGGTCGTCCGAACGCCTGACGCTGCGGCTTGACGAGGATGGTCGCGTTCTGTCGATATTGAGGTTCTTCTCGGAACCCGCGCCGCTAACAATAAAAAACCTTCTGAACAAGTTGGAACGGGAGTGTTTTCATGCAAGCTACGCAAAGGACCGGGTTTCCCAGCGGTTCTGTCGTGCGGCCCGTCGGACGGAAATTTGGTATACTATGATGAACCTTTTTCAGAAAGGAATAAAGAATGGGTATACGCATATTAGGTACCGGAAGTTATCTTCCGGAAAAAGTCGTGACGAACGAGGATATCGCCAAGACCCTCGATACGACCGACGAGTGGATTTATTCGCATACCGGCATCAGGTCGCGCCATGTGGCCGGGGAAGGGGAAACGACTTCGACGATGGCCGCGGAAGCCGGCCGCCGGGCGCTCGAAGCCGCCGGGGTCAAGCCCGAGGAGATAGGGCTTATCGTTCTTGCCACTTCATCGCCGGACTACAATCCGTTCCCTTCGACCGCCTGCGTCGTTCAGGGCATGCTCGGTTGCGTCAACGCCGGAGCGTTCGATCTTCAGGCGGCCTGCGCAGGGTTCATCTACGCCCTTGAACAGGCCCGCGGGTTCGTCAATTTCTATCCCGGAAAGAAGGCGCTCGTCATCGGTGCGGAAAGCCTGACGCGCGTTCTCGACTGGTCCGACCGCTCAAGCTGCATTCTTTTCGGAGACGGCGCGGGCGCGCTCGTGCTCGGAAACGACGAAGCGCCCGGCGTCGCCTCCACCAAGACGACGGCGCATACGATTCTCGGCGCCGACGGCAAGGGTTCGCACTTCATCGTTCGTACCGGCGGCACCCGCGAGGCTCCGAAGTTCGCCGAAAGCGGCGTTCCGCTTCCCGCGGCGGTCGAGCGTCCGGAACTGACGCTCATGGGACACGACGTTTTCGCTTTCGCGGTGAAGACGCTTTCGAAGGTCGCGCGCGATCTCTGCGACACGCTCGGCACTTCGCCCGAGGAACTCGACCGCGTGTTCGCCCATCAGGCCAACGGCCGCATCATCGAGGCGACGGCGCGCCGCATGAAACTGCCGCTTTCGAAGTTCTGGCTCAATCTTGAGACGACCGCCAACACTTCGGCGGCATCGGTGCCGATTTCGCTCGATCAGGCTGTCCGGGCCGGCGAGCTCAAAGACGGCATGAAAATCGTTATGGTCGGTTTCGGCGCGGGGCTCACCTACGCCGGAACCTACTGCACCTGGCCCAACCTCTAACAAATTTAAAAAAGGAAGAAACGACATGAAAAAAGTGATGATCACCGGAATCGGGATGCTCTGCGCCAACGGTAACGGCAAGGATGCCGCGTGGGCTTCGCTCAAAGCCGGCACGCCTGCCGTCGGCAAGATCACCAGGTTTGATCCTTCGCGCTGCACAAGTCAGGTTGCCGGCGAAGTGAAGGGTTTCGAGGAGTACGCCATCGGGACGCTCGTCGACAAGAAGGCCGCCCGCCACATGGCGCTTTTCTCGCAGTACGCCGTCGCCACCGCCGTCGAGGCCTGGAAGGACGCCGGTTTCACCGACGATAACCGTCCCGACATGGACCGCGTCGGCACCATTATCGGCAACGGCATCGGCGGGCTTGACGTGACCGGCGAGAGCTACCGCACGCTTTTCGACCGCGGACCCGACCGGCTTTCGCCTCTCGCGATCCCCGAGCTTATCGCCAACGAAGCGGCCGGCAACGTGTCCATCGCGCTCGGCGCCAAGGGCCCGGCGCACGTCGTCACCACCGCCTGCGCCTCTTCGACCGACGCGCTCGGCTACGCGCTCGACATGATCCGCTCCGGCCGCGCCGACGTTGCGGTCGCCGGCGGTAGCGAGGCTGCGGTTCTCGAATTCGCCGTCGGCGGATTCATGAAGATGCGCGCCCTTTCAACCGGATTCAACGATACGCCCGAGAAAGCCTGCCGTCCGTTCAACGCCGACCGCGACGGGTTCGTGATGGGCGAGGGCGCCGCCGTTCTCATTCTCGAGAGCGAGGAACACGCCAAAGCCCGCAACGCCCGCGTCTACTGCGAGCTCGCCGGCTACGGCGCGACGTCCGACGCCTATCACATCACCGCCCCCGATCCGTCCGGCGACGGCGCGGTGAAAGCGCTCAACATCGCGCTCAAGGATGCCGGAGTCGAAGACATTTCCACGGTCGACTACATCAACGCCCACGGCACTTCCACCAATCTCAACGACAAGATGGAGACGGCGGCGTTCAAGCGCGTCTTCGGCGAAGAGGGCGCGAAGAAGATCAACATTTCTTCGACCAAGTCGATGCACGGCCATCTTCTGGGCGCGGCCGGCGCGCTGGAAGCGGCGATCACCGCGCTCGCCATCAAGGAAGGTTTCGTGCCGCCGACCATCAACTACGAGAATCCCGATCCGGAACTCGACCTCAACTACACGCCCAATACCGGCGTCAAGCGCGACATCCGCGTGGCGGTCAGTTCCTCGCTCGGTTTCGGCGGTCACAACGCGATGCTGGTGTTCAAGAAGGTTTGAGAACGATGGATTGTCCGCAGTTCAAAAACGTCTACAACAAGCCGGGCATCGAACTTCTGCCGCACCGCGATCCGTTTCTCTTCGTCGACAATCTGATTGCCGCCGATGAAACCGGCGCGGTCGGCGAATACACTTTCACGGCGGAGAAGAACGAATTCTTCAAAGGGCACTTCCCGGACTATCCGGTGGTGCCCGGGGTCGTCCTTGTGGAGGCGATGGCGCAGGTTTCCGGCGCCGCGCTCGTGGCGCGCAACGCGCTCGGCGGCAAGGACAAGGACGCGACGTTTTTGCTTGCGGCGGTGGATGAAGTCCGGTTTCGCCGTCCGGTCAGACCCGGCGACAGGTTCACGACCGTCGTCGCCAACGTCAAGGTCGGTTCGAAGCTCGGAGTTTTCGCGCTTAAAGGTTATGTCGACGGCGAACTTGCCGCGGAAGCGAAGGTCAAGTGCATTTTAGGAGAAAAAGACAAGTGATACGCATCGTCAAAACCGGCGACGGCCGGATTGAAGAATTCAACGCCCGGCCCGCGTTTCCGCAGGAGGCGGAGGACGCCGCGTTCAAGGTGCTCGCCGAGATCCGCAGGGACGGCGACAGGGCGGTCCGCAAATATGTCGCGAAATTCGAGGGCTATAAAGGCAAAGACCTCAAGGTCGATGTCGGTGAACTCGATATTTCCGCCAAGATCAGGGCCGCCGTCAAAGATGCGCACCGCAGGGTGATGAAATTCTCCAAGGCGTCGCTGCGTGAAGCGTGGTCGATGAAGACTCCCGGCGGCGGCAAGGCCGGAGAATTCTTCTCGCCGATGGACCGCGTCGGGGTTTACGTTCCCGGCGGCACCGCGCCGCTCGCGTCCACGTCCGTAATGACGGTGACGCTCGCCAAGGCCGCGGGCGTGAAGGAGATCGTCGCCTGCACTCCGGCCGGGAAAACCGGCGAGGTGAATCCCGTTCTGCTCTACGCGCTCAAACTTGCCGGCGCCACCGAAATCTACCGCGTCGGCGGCATTCAGGCGATCGGCATGATGGCCTACGGCACCGAAAGCTGCCGCAAGGTGCAGAAGATCGCCGGTCCCGGAAATGCTTTCGTGACCGCCGCCAAGCGTCAGGTCTACGGTTATGTGGCGATCGACCAGGTCGCGGGTCCGAGCGAAATCGCCGTTCTCGCCGACGGCAGCGTCGATGCGCGCTGGGTGGCGGCTGATTTGTTGAGTCAGGCCGAGCACGGCAGCGGGCTGGAGAAATCGCTTTGCGTGTGCACATCGCGCGAATTCGCCGAAAAGGTCCGCGCCGAGACGCTCGCCCAGACGGAGAAACTTTCGCGCCGCGAACTCGTCGAGCGGGTCATCGACCGCGACGGAATTCTCATCGTAGTCGCCAAGGATCTCGAAGAGGGCATGGAAGTCGTAAACCGCTTCGCGCCCGAGCACTTCGAGATCATGACTAAGGACGCGCTCAGGGTGATGAAGGGCGTGCGCAGCGCGGGCGCGGTTTTCGCCGGCGCGTGGACGCCGGAGAGCGCCGGCGATTTCGTCGCCGGTCCTTCGCACGTGCTGCCCACCGGGGGCGCGGCGAACATGTTCAACGGCCTTACGCCCGACGACTTCCGCCGCCGCCACAGTTTCGTCGCGTTCACGAAGAAGGATCTCGCCGAGACCCGCGCGACCATCGAGGCGTTCGCCGAAGTCGAAGGTCTTGACGCGCACGGCCGCGCCGCATCCGTCCGATTCGAATGAACAGGATTTTCATAATCGACATGATGCCCTTTCTCTACAAAGGGCATTTTGTATTTCTACGCAATCCGCGCATGACCGCTTCCGGAATCAACACTTCCGCGCTGCTCGGGCTGGTGAACGGCTTGAGTTCGATTTTGAAAAAAGAGTCGCCCACGCACGTCGTCTTCGCGATGGATCCGCAAGGGCCCACGTTCAGGCACGAGGCGTACGCGTCGTACAAGGCGCAGCGTCAGAAAATGCCTGAAGATCTCGCCGCGTCGATTCCGTATGCGTTTGAACTTGCCGAGGCGATGGGGATTCCGGTTTTAAGATGCGACGGTTTCGAGGCCGACGACGTGATGGGGACGCTCGCGGTGAAGGCCGCGGCGGCCGGGTTCGAGGTTTTCATGGCCACTCCCGACAAGGACGCCGCGCAGCTTGTGCGTCCGGGCATCAGGCTTTACCGTCCCGCCCATGCCGGTGACGGCGCGGAGATCTACGACGAGGCGAAGGTCCGCGAACACTGGCATCTTAAGGATCCGCGGCAGATGATCGATTATCTCGCGCTTGCCGGAGACGCTTCCGACAACGTTCCCGGAATCCGCGGCGTAGGCGGCAAGACGGCGGAGAAACTTCTGGAGGAATTCGGCGACGTCGAGGGGATCGTAGCCAATGCCGCCGTGCTCAAGGGAAAATTGGCGGAGAAGGTCGCCGCCGGCGCGGAGGACGCGAAGATCTCCAAGTTTCTCGTCACCATCCGCACCGACGCGCCGGTTGATCCCGACTGGGAGGCTTGCCGCTGCGGAAAGATCGACAAGGAGAAGCTTGCGGCGGTATGCGCGAAATACGAGCTCAACCGGCTCGCGAGGGAACTGCTCGGGGACGCCGCGGCGGCGACGGCCGTGCAGGAGACGGTTTCGTTCAAGACGCTTGCCGATGTTCCGCACGATTACCGTTACATCGGCACCGAGGATCAGGCGCAGGAACTCCTGAAAGAGCTTTTATCGGCGCGGCGTATCGCTTTCGATACCGAAACGGACGGACTTGACGCCCACAGCTGCAAACTCGTCGGATTCTCCTTCGCGACCGCCAAGGGTAAGGCATGGTATGTCGACGGCGGACTTGTGGATATTTTCCGGCCGCTTTTCGCCGATCCCGAAAAAATCTTCGTCGGGCACAACGTGAAGTTCGACTGCTCGGTGCTGCTCCGCTACGGAATAGGTTTAGCTTCCGTTCCCCGCGACACGATGCTTGAACACTACTGTCTCGACGCGGCGGCGAGACACGGTATGGATACATTGGCGGAGCAGTATCTCGGCTACCGTCCGATACCGATCGAAAAACTGATCGGCGAGAAGGAGCGCGGCAAGGAGCAGCTCAGCATGGCCGCGCTCAAGGCGGAGGACATTCTCGACTACGCCGCCGAAGACGCTGACGTCACGCTGCAGCTTGACGATGTGCTCCGGCCGATGGTCGCCGAAGCGGGGATGCTCAAGGCACTGGAACTTGCAGAAGAGCCGCTTATAAAGATTCTCATCGACATGGAGCGCGACGGAGTGCGGATCGACACCGGCGCGCTCAAGGAGTACGGCCGCGAGCTCGACCGGGAACTGCTCGCCCTGACTCAGGGAATACTCCGGTACGCTCCGGCGGGATTCAACCCCGATTCCCCGAAGCAGCTCGGCGAACTTCTTTTCGACCGGCTCGGAATCGACTCCAGCGCGGCCAAGCGCACCGTCAAAGGGCAGTGGTCCACAGACGAGCGCACGCTCTCGAAAATCGTCGATGCCCATCCGGTGGTGTCGACGATCCTCGACTACCGCGCCTGCTCGAAGTTGAAGTCGACATACGTGGACAAGCTGCCCGCGCTCATAGACGCGGACGAGCGCGTGCACACGACCTACGCGCAGTCGTTCACCGAGACCGGGCGGCTTTCGTCTTCCGATCCCAATCTGCAGAATATTCCGATTCGCACCGAAAGAGGGAAGAAGATCCGCCGGGCGTTCGTCGCCCGTGACGAAAGGCACGTCATCGTCTCGGCCGACTATTCGCAGATCGAACTTCGGCTCATGGCGGCGTTCTCCGGCGACAATGCGATGCTGCAGGCGTTCCGCGATGGCGAAGACATCCACCGCGACACGGCAAGCAGAGTCTACGACGTGATGCCGGCTTTCGTGACTCCCGAGCAGCGTTCGAAATGCAAGATGGTCAACTTCGGCATCATCTACGGCATTTCCGCCTTCGGGCTTTCGCAACGGCTGAAGGTTCCGCGCAAGGAGGCCGCTTCGCTCATCGAGACCTACTTTAAACTCTATCCCAAGGTGCGCGAATACATGGACGCGTCGATCGCCAAGGCGAGGGAGAAGGGATACGCCGAGACGTTTTTAGGCCGCCGCCGGACGCTGCGCGACATCGATTCGCGCAACGCGACCGCGAGGCAGGCCGCGGAGCGCGACGCGATCAACACGCCGATCCAGGGCAGCGCGGCCGATCTCATCAAAGTCGCGATGGTCAAGGTGGACCGCGCGCTCAGGGCCGCGGCCATGCGTTCGCGGATGGTGCTGCAGATCCACGACGAACTTCTCTTCGACGCGCCGCGCGAGGAAGTGGACGCGCTCTGCGAGATCGTGCGTCGAGAAATGGGCGGAGCACTCGATTTCGGCGTCCCGCTGGAAGTCGGCATCGGGATCGCGGACAACTGGCTCGACGCGCACTGACGGGCCGGTCTCTCGTTCCGAATTCGTCGGTATTCCCGACGCTGTATTGACCGGTGTCAAAACGAGCGATCCGCCGGTGCAGATTGATCGGCCTTTGCGGGGATTAATATGCTATAATAGCGGTTCATTCGAACATACAGGTTTACCATCATGGCAGAGGCAGCAAAAGAGAAACTCCTGGAAGTGGAGGAAGTGCGTCAGCGCATCGAGGAATTGCGCACGAAAGTCGGTGAAATGGCCGACTACATCCGTATTGACGAGCGTCGCAGGACGCTGGCCGAGCTTGAGGAGCGGCAGGCGAGCGGGGACTTCTGGAACGATCAGAACAAGGCCCGCGAAGTGATCGCCGCGACAAATGCGGAGCGCGCCTATGTGGTTCCCTATGATTCGCTCGTCAAGACGGTCGAGGACGCCGCGGTCATGCTGGAGCTCGCCGAGATGGAGGAGGGGCCGGCGCAGCAGGCCGCGCTCGCCGACACGCTCGCCGAGTGCGCCAAGGCCGACGATTATTTCGGCAAGCTGCGCCTGCAGTCGCTTCTGGGCGGCAAGTTCGACCAGTGCAACGTGTTTGTGAAGCTCCACGCCGGACAGGGCGGCACGGAAGCCTGCGACTGGGTGCAGATGCTCTACCGAATGTACAAGCGCTACGCCGAGGATCAGGGCTGGAAGGTGGAGGAATACGACGTCCAGCCGGGTGAAGAAGCAGGACTCAAAGACGTCTATTTCCGCATCGAAGGACCTTACGCTTTCGGAATGCTCAAGGCCGAGCGCGGCATCCACCGTCTCGTGCGCATCTCGCCTTTCGACGCCAACAAGCGCCGCCAGACCTCGTTCGCTTCGATGGAAACGGTAGCCGAGATCAACGACGATATCGATGTCGAGATCAAGGACGACGATCTTCGGATCGACACCTACCGCGCCGGCGGCGCCGGCGGACAGCACGTGAACAAGACCGATTCCGCCGTGCGCCTCACGCATCTTCCGACCGGTATCGTGGTCGCCTGCCAGAAGGAGCGTTCGCAGCACATGAACAAGGAAAAGGCCATGAACATGCTGCGCGCCCAGCTCTACGAATACTACGAGGACCAGAAGAAGGCGGAAATGGACCGCTTTTACGGCGCGAAAAGCGAAAACGGCTGGGGCAGCCAGATACGCTCCTATGTTTTCTGCCCGTACACGATGGTCAAGGATCTGCGCACCGAGTGCGAGACGAGCGACGTCAATGCCGTCATGGACGGCAAGATTCAGCCGTTCATCGAGTCCTGGCTGCAGATGAAGGCGAAGTAGCGATGGAAATCTGGCGGCCCATCGCCCCCGATCAGCGGGGTCGTCACAAAACTCTGGGCAGCGCGCTCGATGCCGCGTTCAGGGAACTGACGACCGAGCGCAACGGTTTCTTCGATTCGCTTCCCGACGTCTGGACGACTCTGTTTCCGACGCTGCCCGCGAAGCCCGGACGCTATGAAGACGGCAAGATTTTCATCTATGTCCGGAACGCCGCCACGAGTTTCACGGTGCGTCCGAAACTGAAGGAGATCGCGAAAAGGCTTTCGGAGCTTCCCGGAGCGCCCAGACGCATCGACCTCCGGTTGGAGATCCATTCGCGATGATTCCAGCGCTGATACTGTTTTCGGCGGTGTTTACGCGTCCGATGGAGCGTGTGAGCACGATGGATCCGGCGATGGCGCAGAGCGTCTACGATTCCCGCGCCGTGCAGCTCGTCTACGAACCTCCGCTCTGCGTGGACTACGACGCGCGTCCGTACCGGCTCGCGCCGGCTTATTGCGAACTGCCGCAGGTCTCGCCGGACGCGCTGACCTACACTTTCAGGACGAGGCACGGCATCTCCGCGCACATGGTGCGTTCGCTCAATCGTCTGCGCGATCCGGCGCTCGTCTCTCCGAACGCCTGGATCATGAAGGATGTCGATTCCGTAGCCGCGACCGGAGATCGGACGGTCGAGATAAGGTTGAAGCGCCGGGTTCACTATTTTCCGTGGCTGATGGCGATGGCGCCGGCGGCGGTCGTGCTCTCCGACGGCGACGGCACCGGCGATTTCCGCCTCGCAGGCTGGCGGCGCAACCACGAGATGACGTTTGTCCGCCGCGAACCGTCGAAGGACGGCTTCAACACCGTGCGGTATCTGGTCGTCGACGATATGAGCACGCAGTGGCTCATGTTCCTCAAAGGCGAAATCGATCTTCTCGGCGAGATATCGCGCGACAACTGGGACAGCGTGGTCGGCATCGGCGGGCGGCTCGATCCGGCGCTGGCGGCGACCGGCGTCAAGATGCACTCGATACCGACGCTGGAGGTCATGTACCTCGGTTTCAACATGCGCGATCCTGTGCTGGGGCGCAACCGGAAGCTCCGGCAGGCGCTCAATGCGGCGTTCGATTTTCCGGAGTGGGAAAAATTCTACAACCGCCGCATCGTCCGCGGCGACGGTCCGGTGCCGCACGGGGTCGAAGGGAGACTCGAAAGCGTTTTCCCTTACGCCTACAATCTTGAAAAGGCGCGGCGGCTTATGGCGGAGGCGGGGTATCCGGACGGCATCGATCCGGAAACGTCGCGGCGGCTCACGCTTACGCTTTCCATCGGCCGCGCCAGCCAGGAAAGCCGCGAAGCCGGAGAACTTACGGCCGCGTTCTACGAAAAGATCGGAGTGAAACTGGAACTGCAGTTCATGACCTGGGACGCGTTTCTCAAGGCGGTTGCCGAAGGCCGCACGCAGCTGTACCGCATGGGTTGGGTGGGGGACTATCCCGATGCGCAGAATTTTCTGCAGCTTTTCCATTCCCGCAACCTGAGTCCCGGCCCCAACCGTTCGGCGTACGTCAGCGAAGAGTTCGATCGCGAATACGACGCCGCGCTTGCGGCGGGCGATGCGCAAGAGCGCAACCGTCATTGGCGGCGGTGTCAGGAAATAGTGCGCGAGGACTGTCCTTGGGTGTTTACGCATTTCAACATGTCGCATTCGCTGGTCCGTCCGCGGGTCGGAAACTACAAGCCTTCCGACTTTCCGTACGGGCACGAACGATTCTACCGGGTGAAGGAGATGAAATGAAGTGTCTGTATCTTGAAAAATCCACAGGCTCCGCCCGCAGCGGCGACTGGGCGGCGGAACTTGATCTGGACGGAGTCGGGCGCATCGTCGTCGGCACGGGTCCGGGGTCGTTCGCCGGAATCCGCGCCGCCATCGCTTTCGCGCAGGGCTTTGCGATAGCGCGCGGCTGTGAGGTTCTGGGACTTCCCAGCCCGTGTGCGCTGGCCTCCGGCGAGGGACCGGTGGCGGTCGTTGGCGATGCCCGGCGGGGGAAGTACTGGGTTGCGCTCTTTGACGGCTTCAAACTGATAGGAGAGATTTTTCAGGTGACGAGGGAAGAGTTGCCGAAACGGGTGCCGCGCTCGGTGAAAGTGACTTCGCCCGACGATGAGCGCATCGGTGAAATGCTCAAGGAGTTTTTCGGCGAATTCTACGACGGCGGCGGCAAGCCGACGGCGGAAGGGCTGCGCCGTTTTGCCGAAGCGAATCCCTCGATGCTGAAGCCGGAACCGCTGCCGGTGTATCTGAACGCGGCGGTGCAGTCCGTCGGCAAAGCGCTCTGACGCGCTTTTGCGGCGGGTTGCCGGTTCCGCGTGCGGTATTCGCGCATGGTCATGCCCATATGCCGGCGGAACAGCCGCTGGGGGTAGGTTCCCGAACCGAGCGCGCAGGTGTTGCAGATGTGCGATATCGGAATGTCGGTCGTGCGCAGAAGCCGGCAGGCCTCCTCGATGCGGAGTTCGGTTATCGTCTCAAGGATGCTTTTGCCGGTAATCTGCCGGAACCGCCGGTCGAGAAGACGCCGCGAGACCTTGACGCGGGCGGCGATTTCGTCGATCTTCTCCTTGCGGGTGTACGAGTCGCCGATAATGGCTCTGGCGCGCTGCACCAGACGTCCGGCCGTGCCGAAAGGTTCCAGCGACTGTCTGCGTATCACGTTTTTGACGCCGTAGGTCTGCTTCCGTTCGTATTTCCGCTTTTCCAGCATCGCGGCGATCGCGGCGGCGGCCTTGTAGCCTGCCGCTTCAAAATCCGGCTGGATGCTCGACAGCGGCGGATGGGAGTGCAGGCAGATGAACCGGGAGTTGTCCACGCCGAGCACGGACAAATCCTGCGGCACCGCGATATCTTCGCGCACCGCCGCCTTGAGCACTTTTTCGGCCGCTCTGTCGTTTGCGGCGAACACGGCGGCGGGCTTGGGAAGCGCGCGCAGCTGCGCTTCGAGAGGTCTGTCCGCCGAAAGCCCGAAAAACGCTATATCGCTTTTGCGCGTCAATTCCTGCAGCCGGCGGCCGCGCAGCTTCGACCATCCGAGAGCGCGCAGGGCCGGCATGAATGCGATCGAAGCGCATCTGCCGTTGCTCGTTATCGCCTTGAAGGCCGCATCGGCTATCGCTTTGTCGTCGGCGTTGATGCAGACCGTGTTTCTTCTGCCTGAGAGATTCTCCAGGGTCTGCCAGTCGACCGCCGCCAACGGCCTGTAAGACGTGCGGATGTAGGCTTTGCGCATCGCTTCGGGCGCCGTGCCGTCGATGATCGTGCCGTCCGCGGATTCGATGTCCACATTCGAGGGCGCGGTTTCCCGGGACTGGTCGAGACGGTCTATGATCAGGTTCCAGTCGAGATCGTGTTCGTTGATGTAGCGCATGATGCCCGCGTATTTGTCGAGCCCGTCCTGCGCGGCGATCGGCAGAACGGTGATTATATTCTTGGACCGGATTTTCATACGGTGCGCAAGTCTATCACATCGTGTCAAAAAGGTCAATTATTTCTGTCTCAAAAAGTCAATTATTGAATATGGAGATTTGTTATAATTCAAGAAAAGGAACAGTAAGAAGAAAGGCGCAAGCCATGAACAGTTCTAAAACAACCTGTGTCTGTGTCGGATTGATGCTGATATTCGCTTTGCCGTCTGCGGCCGCGGAATGGACCGGTGAGAGCGGGTATTTTTCTTCGGCCGAGATATGGAAGGGCGGCGCAGTGCCCCTCGCCGGCGAGGATGTGCTGCTGCCGGCGGAGAAGGAAGGCGTAAACACACTG
>JAFVZE010000384.1 GCA_017508315.1 Kiritimatiellia bacterium
CGCGGCCGCGAAGATGTCGCCGGTCTTGACGCGACGATCATCATGCATCCGAAAATCTGGAAGGCGTCCGGCCATCTCGACACCTTCGCCGATCCGATGACGATGTGCAAGGACTGCAAGAAGCTCATGCGCGCCGATCAGATCGGGGACATCTACGAAGATCAGAAGAAAAAGCCGCAGCCCAAGATCGCCGGCAGCGATTTCTTCTGCCCGTACTGCGGCGGCGAGCTCACGGAGCCCAAGCCGTTCAATCTCATGTTCAAGACGGTGGTAGGCCCCATCGACGACGCGGCGAACACCGCCTATCTGCGGCCCGAGACGGCGCAGGCGATTTTCGCGCAGTTCCAGAACGTCACTTCGACCTCCCGCCAGAGCGTGCCCTACGGCATCGCGCAGATGGGCAAGAGCTTCCGCAACGAAGTGACGCCGCGCAACTACATTTTCCGCAGCCGCGAATTTGAGCAGATGGAGCTCGAGTTCTTCATCCGTCCCGACGAGGCGGTTGAAATCCTCCACGGCAAGGTGGTGACGCTCGCCGACAATCCCGATCTCGACGGTCCCGTGCAGGACGACTGGGGCTGGGAGGTCTGGCACAAGTACTGGGTGGAGCAGCGCAAGAAATTCCTCAACGCCGTCGGGCTTCCGACCGAGCATTTCGTCGAATACTGGCAGAAGCCGGACGAGCTCGCCCACTACGCGCGCGCCTGCGTCGACATCGAATACGACTTCCCGTTCGGCCGTCAGGAGCTCGAGGGCATCGCCGCGCGCAGCGACTTCGACCTTTCGCAGCACCAGAAGCATTCCGGCGAATCGCAGATGGTCTTCGACGACCCCTTGAAACAGGCGGCCAAGAAGATGGACGAGGCCGCGCGCAAAGCCTTCGTCGAAAAGGTGCAGGCCGACTGGACCGCCCGCGGCAAGGACGCGCTCGAAGCCGAGAAATTCTGCCTCAACCTTTTCGACGGCAAGTACGTGCCGCACGTCATCGAGCCGTCCGCCGGCGTCGACCGTCTGATGCTCGCTCTCCTGTGCGAAGCGTACGAGGAAGAGAAGCTTACCGACGACAAGGGCAAAGAGGACATCCGCACCGTGCTCAGGTTCAGCCCCAAGGTGGCTCCGATCAAGGTCGCCATCTTCCCGCTCATCAAGAAGGACGAGGCGCAGGACAAGCTCGCGCGCGAGATCTTCACGAAGCTTCAGAAGAAGGTGAACGTCATGTGGGACGTCTCCGGCGCGATCGGACGGCGCTACCGCCGTCAGGACGAGGCGGGCACGCCCTGGTGCATCACCGTCGACGCCCAGTCGGTGGAAGACGGGACTTTCACCGTGCGCGAACGCGACTCGATGGAGCAGAAGCGCATGACCTACGGAGAATTCCTCGCCATGATGTACGAGGCTCTCGAATTCTAACTGAACCCAAGGAGAAGCAAAATGGCTAAAATCAAGTATGCACTGGTCGGATTCGGCGGTATCGCCGAGAACCGTGTCGCCAAGGAAGGCTACGCCTGCGACCGCAACCGTTTCAAGGCTCTCAAGTCGGCGGAACTCGTCGCCGCGACCGATGTGAACGCAGCGCGCAAGGGCGCGGCGGAGGCGTTGGGGCTCAAGTGGTACGATACGCTTGACGCGATTCTCGCCGACAAGTCGATCGACGCGGTTTATATCGCCACCAACAACGCTTCTCACGCCGAGATCGCCATCAAGGCGATGAAGGCCGGCAAGCACGTGATCGTCGAAAAGCCCATCGCCACTTCCGTCGCCGACGCCAAGGCGATGAACAAGCTCGCCAAGCAGAAGAAGCTTTCGCTCACCGTCGATCACATGATGGTCAACAACGCCTGGAACATCGCCGCGAAGGGCGCCGTCGGCAAGGGCAAGCTCGGCAAGGTCAACGATTCGTGCTTCCATATGGAGTTCGCCTACGGTTACGATCCTGCCGAGGCGGCGACCTGGCGCTGCTCGAAGGTCGAAGAGATGGGAGGACCGATCGGCGATGTCGCCAGCCACTGCTTCTACGTCGCTGAATTCATCTTCGGCAAGAAGATCAAGAAGCTCGGCGCGGTCTACTATCCGAAGGTGATGAAGATCAAGTCCGAGGACGGCGCGTACATCAAGTTCTTCTTCGAGGACGGCACCCAGGGCAGCGTCAACTGTGCGTTCAGCGAACTGCGCGGCGGACTTGCGGGAACTCTCACCAACCTCGGCTACGAAATCTACGGCGACAAGGCGGCGATGCGCGGCTACGGCACGATGTTTCAGCTCTCGGGCTATGAAGACGAGCCGATCAGGATGCGTCTTGAACTTGACGACGGCAGGAAGGTTGAAGCCGTCAAGCCCGGCAGGATCCAGAACATCTATTCGACGCTCATCGAGAACCACGCCAAGAGCATTCTGGAGAAGAAGCCGCTCAACGCCGACGACGCGATCCACAATCTCGCGCTCTGCGCCGCCGCCCACGAGTCGGCCGCCAAAGGCGGAAAGATCGTCACCGCCAAGGAATGATCCTGGCGGGAATGCAATGAATCTGTCATGAAACGGAAAATCGATTTTTCAGCCGGCAGGTGGAACCCGTCCGAATGGATGGAGGTTAAGTCCGTCCGCTGGGATTACGTGCACGGCTTCGAGCAGTGCGCCGATCATATCGTCAACAAAACCGGTCCCTGGAGCGACGGGGAACTTTACGAAAAGCACGTGACCGAGGTGTATTCCTCGATTCTCCTCAAAGAGAAATTCTCCGGTAAGCACCGCTTTTCGTCGACCATGAGCTTCGATCATCTGATGGCGCCGCTCATGGTCATCGCGCCGGAGCTCGGCAGGTCGGCCGACGGCAGACATCCCGAGTTCCGCCGCCACCATGAAATCGTCCTTTACAACGAAGGCATCAACGTCTGGCGCTACGACTGGAACGGCAAGACCACCAGCTGGGTGCTGGCGGCGTTTCTGCGCTCGCCCTTCGAGGCCAGGCGCCGCTATGAGCTCTCGGTCACGGTCGAGCGCTACAAAGCGACGCGGCGCATGACGATCGAGTGCGACGGCAGGGTTTTCGGTTTTTCCGACGATGCGCTCGAGCTTGACAACTATGTGGGCATAACCGGCTGCGAAGGCCGCAACCGCTTCTACGATTTCACGGTCGAGTCCGGCCTCGCCGCGCACGACGACGCTTCCGACGGCGAACACTGAAAGCTGCACCCCGGGTGAAAAAGCTCTTTGCGCTTTTCTTCGAGCTTTTCAAAATCTCGCTCTTCGTGATCGGCGGCGGGTACGCGATAATCGCGATCGCCGATCGGGTCTTCGCTAGAAAAGGCTGGACGGAGGAAGGGGAGATAATCGGCAGGCTGCCGGTTTTTCAGATGGTTCCCGGGCTTATCGCCACCCATGTCGCGGTGTATGTCGGCGGCAAGGTGGCGGGTGCGCCCGGCTCCGCGCTCGGAGTGGCGGCGGTCGCCGTTCCGAGCGTGGTCATATTCACGTTCGTCTCCGCCGGGTACGATTCGCTCCCTTTGGACAACGAATGGCTCAAGGCGGCGTTTGTCGGACTTCGCTCGGCGCTGACCGGCATCATCGCCGCGACGCTCGTTTCTTCCTGGCGGAAGTCGCTGCCGGATATCTTTTCGTACGCGGTGATGGCGGCGGGCGTGTTCGCGATCATGTATCTCAAAGTTGATGTCGCCATGGTGCTTGCCGCCGCCATGGCCGCCGGTGTCGCCAGAGTTTTCGCCGGAGGAGAGGGCGGACGCGGCGTCGTTTTCCGCTCGACCTGGCTGCCGCTGCTTCTTTTTCTGAAATACGGCGCGCTTTGCTTCGGCGGCGGCTTTGTTCTCGTTCCGATGTACGTCGAATCGTTCGTCGGCGAGACGGCGCCGTTTCTGCAGATATCGGATGTCGAGTTTTCGAATCTGATGGCTCTTACGCAGATGACTCCGGGGCCCGTAGGCGTGAACGGCGCGACGTTTTTCGGCTATCGGCTTGCGGGGATCGCGGGCGCGGTCATCGCATCGGCGCTGCTGCTGCTGCCGGGGTCGCTGCTGGCGTACGCGGCATTGCGTTCGCTGGAGAGGTTCGCCGCCGTGAAACCGGTCCGCGGAATTCTCTGCGGGGCGAAACCGGCGTCGGTCGCGCTGATGATCGCCGCGCTTTCGGTGTTTGCCGGACAGAGCGTCGCGACGGGAGGGGCCGTTTCCGCCGTTCTGGTCGCCGCGGCATTCGTCCTGTCGTGGCGCAAGATCGCATCTCCGATGACGGTTGTCGCTTCGGGCGCGTTCGCCGGCTGTGTCCTGCATGCGGCGGCGCGGTTGGGTAATGGGTTACTCGAATGTGCAACTGTTGTACAGTGATAGCGAAGCGATTTTGTCTGACGTTTTAGTGCACTACATGACTTGCAAAATGCGGCGGATTTCGCGTCAACCGTACTCCGCTTTTGATATGGGCGATTTTCGCGTCCTTGCGACCGCTTGACGTACACGAGTACGTCGGCGGGTCGCAGTCCTGCGCAAATCGCCGCATCTAAAAAGC
>JAFVZE010000385.1 GCA_017508315.1 Kiritimatiellia bacterium
ACGTGAAGATTATCGCCGATTTTATCCAAGAGAAGTCGCCGGGTATGAAGATTGCAATGGCGGGCAATTGCAATCCCAGTAAATTCAAAGGAATTCAGCTTGATAATTATTCGCAGTATGTTGAGCATCTGACGCCTGAATTTCTCGCAGAGCTCGATGAGCGCCGCGCCAAAGGTTTCCTGACGACGTACTACGTCTGCTGCGGGCCGGAGTTCCCTAATACATTTCTTACCTCAAAGCCCTACGAAAATTTCTGGGTCGGCGTCTATCCGGGGATCGTGCGGCTCGACGGTTTTCTGCGCTGGGCGTGGAACAGCTGGGGCGAAGATCCGCTGCTCGACGCGTCGTTCCGCGATTGGCGCGCCGGCGACGTCTTTCTCGTTTATCCCAAGGGCGCCGCGTCGTTCCGCTTCCTTGAACTGCGCAACGGCATCGTCGCCGCGGAAAAACTGCGCATTCTCCGCGAAAAGAAAATGTTCCTTTCTGAGATCGCCGAACTGGAAAGGAAATTCAATCTCAAGGAGGCGCTCGGCAACCGCGCCGACTTCATGAGGCTCAAGGCCGACGTCCTCAACGTGGTCAACAAGGAGTGATGGGCGGAACAGCAGGAAGCCGTTTCTCGAAGTGGTTGGGCGCCGCCGCCGCAGGGTTGTGCGCCGTGGTTTTCTCGGCGCCGCTTCGGCCGTACGAGTTTGTATGGGCGAATCGTGTCAGGGACGAGTTTCCGCCCGTTCTGCGGCTTGAGCGCGCCGACGGTTGGCGTATCGCCGCGTCCAACGCTGAAGCGTCGGTTTCGACTTCGGCGGACTTGGCGCTTTTCGGGGAATCTGTCGTAAGGCTCGACTACCGCGCGACCGGTGAAAAGCCGTTCGTCCGCCTCGTTCCGCCTTCGCCGGTTGCGCTGACGGAAGCTTTCGATACGCTGACCTTGTGGGTTTACGGCAACAACATCCGCGGCAAGCCGTGTCCGCCTGTCCGCATCGCCGCCGAATTCGAAACGCCGTCGGGCGAAACCGTCAGTCGTTCGCTTGGTTCTGTTGCCCACAAGGAGTGGTTCCTGCAGACGAATGTCGCGGAGCCTCTGCCGCGCGGCTGTCGTTTCGCCGGTTTTGTGGTTTCAGGCGCGATGCAGAAGGAAGTGCGGACTATTTATCTCACGAGTTTCTGCGCCTTTACCGATCCTCGCCGTCCTCTGCCGAAACGGACATTGCCGAAGATGAAGGTTTTTACGGCGGTAGAAAACGCCGTCGTTCCGCCGGAGGCAAAGTTAGCGAAAAGGCTTGAATTTCGTTTTCCCCGCGATGGGGCTGATTGGAGCGATTTGGCGTTCCGCTACAACGGCGGCGACTGGATCGCCCTTGCTGACGGTGGCGGGCTCTTTCCGCGAAGCGCCGCGAAAGACGCCAAAGTGTCGTTCAAGGTGGTCGGCAATTCTCTCGTCTGCGATATAGAGTGCGGGCATCCCGGGATCGAAGAGGTGCGCTTCGGCGGTGTTGCCGCCGAAGAAGACGCGAAGCTCACCGGCTGGCCGTACTACACTTACGTTTGTTTCAACCAATGGGACAATCCCGTGTTGAAGAACAAGGGGTGCGCCATGGAGCCGTGCTTCTACCGGCCGAAGATACTGTCGCTCAAAGCCGGCGGCAGGACGCTTTTCGTCGGTGCGACGTTCGACTGGACGGTGTCGTCGGCATCCGGACCGATCTGTCTAAATGTCGCGCCGAAAGGAACACGGCAGTTGAACGGCGGACTTTTTTATCTTCCGAAGATGGACGGGAAGCTCAACCGCTGCCGCGAACGGTTGGTCTGGACTTTTTCGGAGAATGTCGCGGATGTGTTTCCCGCAATCCCGAATCCGAAGTCGCCGTACATGGCGGAGGCGGGTTCCCGATCGTGGACGGCGTTTCACGCCGGCACGAACAGGCTTGCGGATATCGCCTACTGGCGTGCGGTGAAAAAAGCCGGAATGGACCGCATTGTCGTCAACGACCATGAATCTGGCTGGCGCGACGGCAACGAAAGTTTCACGTTCCGCACGAGAACCGCGCCGAAAAAAGGCGGCGACAAGGGGCAGTACGATTATGCGCGGGTCATGATAGATGAACTCGGCTATCTCTACGGGCCGTACAACAATTTCACGGACTATGCGCCGGTGAACGGCTTCTGGTCGCTGGACAACGCCGCGAGAAGCAGCGACGGCAATCTCATTCACGCGTGGAACCGGTGCTATTCCCCCAAGGCTGATTGGGCCGTCGGGATGTGCGCCGTTCTCGCGCCTGAGATTCAGCGCAAGTTCAATTTCAATACGGCGTACTGCGACGTCCATACGTGCGTCACGCCGTGGAACCGGGTGGATTATGATGCCCGCTCGCCGGATGCCGGGAAATTTTCCGCCGTGCTCGGCGCGTATGCGCAAATCATGTTGCTGCAGAAAAAGGCGTGGAAGGGACCCGTATATTCGGAGGGCGGCATCCATTGGCTGTACGCCGGATTCGCCGACGGAAGCTATGCGCAGGATCCGCAATACGATTTCGAAAATTCTCCGTGGCTCGTGGATTTCGATCTTAAGCGGCTGCACGATCTCAGCTGCAATTTCGGCATGGGCGCGCCGTACATGTTCTACGGCGAAAAGAACGCGCAATTGCGCAAACGCGATCCGCAGGAATGGATCGACCGCTTCACCGCGGCGACGTTGGCGTTCGGCCATCCGGGATTTTTCATTTCGGCGAGAAAGCCGGACGATCTGGAACTGGAAAAGGAAAGCTACTATCCGGTGCAGGCGATCGCTTCGCTCTATACAAAGGCATCGGCGGCGGATATCCGCTACGCGGCGTCGGACGGCACTCTCCATCCGACTTCGCGCGCGCTCGTGAACGGCGCGGCGATGCGCTCGCAGATAAAAGTCGTTTATTCCGACGGGACGACGGTTGCGGTCAACGGCAACCGGAAGGAGAATTTCAAAGTCGAGGTCGGCGGAGTCGTCTATGATCTGCCGCCGAACGGCTGGCGGGCGCAGTCGGCCGACGGGCGGACGGTAAGCTTCAACGGGATTGAGAACGGAACGAGAGTCAAATACGCGATCTCTCCGGAGTATGTCTGGCGCAAGCAGACGGACAGATAGACAGGGTAATGGGTTACTCGAATGTGCAACTGTTGTACAGTGATAGCGAAGCGATTTTGTCTGACGTTTTGGTGCGCTATATGACTTGCAAAATGCGGCGGATTTCGCGTCAACCGTACTCCGCTTTTGATATGGGCGATTTTCGCGTCCTTGCGACCGCTTGACGTACACGAGTACGTCGGCGGGTCGCAGTCCTGCGCAAATCGCCGCATCTAAAAAGC
>JAFVZE010000386.1 GCA_017508315.1 Kiritimatiellia bacterium
CCGCGAGCTGGGTTTTAGAGGGCGTCGCCGAGGCGTTTTTAGCCGATGATGAACTTGGGACCTGGCTCAGGGAAAACGTGGAGCTCATGATGGTGCCGTTTGCCGATTACGACGGCGCACAGGCGGGCGATCAGGGCAAGATGCGAAAACCCCACGACCACAACCGCGACTACTCGGAGTTTCTTTATCTGGAGACGAAGGCGATTACGGAGTGGATCGCCGCTCACGCCGAAGGACGGCTTGATATGTTCATCGACGTGCACTGCCCGTGGATCCGCGGCAGATACAACGAGTGGGTCTATACTCCGTGGAAGGATCCGAAGATTCTTCCGGATATGGCGGCGGAAAAGCGTTTTTCGCAGCTCTTGGAAAAGCTGCAGTGCGGTTCGATGCGGTATCGCGCGGCAGACGATCTGCCTTTCGGCAAAGAATGGAACAAAGGCGTCAACTACCAACAGGGATGGAGTGCGGTCATCTGGGCCTGTCACAAGGTGAAGGGGCTTAAGATCGCCCGTTCCTATGAAGTTCCGTTCGCCAACGCCAACGGCGCCGTCGTCACGCCAGAGAAGTGCCGGGAACTCGGGCGCGATACGGCCAAGGTGTTCCGGGCGATGCTGACGGAATAGATGTCAACAATGTTTTCCCCGCCGCGGCCGTCTTCGGCGTCGCCGGCTATTTTCATTCCGGGCTCCGAGCCGAGCAGCGACGCCAGCCCCATTCTCATGATGGCGAGGTCGTCTATACGTGCGCTTTGCACTCCGGTAGAGAAACTGATATACTACCGCGAAAAACCGTAAAAAAGCATATTGAAGGAGAGAAAATGCCGCAGACCCAGAAGCGTGAATTCAAGGCCGAAATAGCCCAGATGCTCGATCTTGTCGTAAATTCGCTTTATTCGAAAAAAGAGATTTTTCTGCGCGAACTCGTTTCCAACGCGTCGGACGCCATCGACAAGGCGAAATTCAAGGCTTTGACCGACGCGGCGCTCGCCGCCGAAAACCCCGAATGGGGGATCGAAATCGCCGTTGACGTCGGGGCCGGGACGCTGATGGTTTCCGACAACGGCATCGGCATGGATCTTGAAGAGCTCGAGCGCAATCTCGGCACCATCGCATCTTCCGGCACCAAGGCGTTCCGCCAGGCGCTCAAGGAGGACAAGGGCGCGGATCTGCCCGAACTCATAGGACAGTTCGGCGTCGGTTTCTACGCGGCGTTCATGGTCGCCGACAAGGTGCGCGTCGTTTCGCGCCGCCGCGGCGGCGAAGGCGCTTTCATGTGGGAGTCGGACATGACCGGCGGCTACACGGTCGGAGAATCCGAGCGCGACGGTTTCGGCACGAGCGTCATGCTTCATCTGCGCGACGCCCATAAGGAGTTTCTCGACGAGTGGCGCATCCGCGAACTCATAAAGAAGTATTCCGACTTCATCGCTTACCCGGTGAAATTCCGCCGCATCGATGTGCCCGCCGACGAAAAGGAAGAGGACCGCAAGCGCCGCGAGGAGAGCGAGTCCAAGGCGCTCAACACGATGACGGCGCTCTGGAAGCGCGCGAAGAAGGACGTCAAGGACGAGGAGTACGCCGAGTTCTACAAACACCTCACCCACGACTGGAAAGAGCCGCTTGAAAAGATCCCGTTCTCCGGCGAGGGCGCGGTCGAATTCAAGGCGCTTCTCTTCCTGCCGCGCGAGGCGGGAATGGAAATGTACATGCCGCAGACGAAGAAGGGGCTTTCGCTCTACGTGCGGAACGTCTTCATCGGCGACGATATGGAGATGCTGCTGCCCGATTACCTCCGCTTCGTGAAGGGCGTCGTGGATTCAGCCGATCTGCCGCTCAACGTTTCGCGTGAAATGCTTCAGGACGACGCCGTCATCGCCAAGATCAAGAGCGCGGTCACTTCGAAGATTCTCTCCGCGCTCGAGGATCTCAAGAAGAAGGCGGCGGACGCCAAGGAAGGGGAAACGCCAGCCTGGCGCACATTCTGGGATTCGTTCGGCTGCATTCTCAAAGAAGGCATCCACACCGACTACGCCAACGCCGAACGGCTCAAGAAGCTCGTCATGTATCCTTCGGCGAAGAATCCCGACGGCAAGCTTATTTCGCTCGAGGAATACGTCAAGGACATGGCTCCGGGGCAGGATTCCATCTACTTCCTCTGCGCGCCGAAGATCGAGAACGCCCGCGTCGCTCCGCAGATCGAACAGGCGCTCAGGCACAAGTGCGACGTTCTTTTCTTCTGCGATCCCGTCGACGAATGGCTTTCGGAATCGCTCCGCGAGTTCGACGGAAAGAAGTTCGTCGACATCGCCCGCGGCGATGTGCAGTTCGGCACCGAGACCGAGCGCGAGGCGGAGAAGAGCGCCAACGAGAAATCGGCGGTTGAATTGAAGCCGCTCATGGACGCGGTGAAAGCCCGTCTCGAGGCCGATCTCGCCGAAGTGCGCCTTTCAACGCGCCTTGCCGATTCGCCGTGCTGCCTCGTCGCGACCGAGAACGGGCTTTCGCCGGCGATGGAGAGGATGATGCGCGCCATGAACAAGTCCGCGCCGAAGGAGAAGCGCGTCCTCGAACTCAACGCTTCGCATCCGCTCGTGGAGAAGATGAAGGGTCTTTCCGGCGCGGAACTCGACGACGCGGTCGATCTCCTCTACGCTCAGGCGCTCGTCGCCGAAGGCTCGCCCGTGCCCGATCCGGCGCGCTTCGGAAAACTGCTCGTCTCGCTGATGCTCAAGGGTTGATTTTGCCGTACGGGACAGAGCCTTTTTTGGTATAATTTCTCCGCTATGAAAAAGCCAATTGTAATCATGCCGTGCCTTGATATGCGCGCCGGGCGCGTTGTCAAAGGCGTCAATTTCGTGGACATCAAAGACGCCGGCGATCCGGTCGAATGCTGCCGCGCCTATTGCGACGCCGGAGCCGACGAACTGGCCATGCTCGACATAACCGCGACCGTCGAGGGCCGCGATACGATGCTTGAGGTGACGCGCAAGGTCGCCGAAGCCGTCACCGTTCCTTTCACCATGGGCGGAGGGATTTCCTCGGTCAAAGCCGCCGCCGCCGTCATCGAGGCGGGCGCGGACAAGTTCTCCACTTCTTCGGCGGTGTTCCGCAACGCCGCGATGATCGGGGAGATGGTCAAAGAGTTCGGGCCGGAGAAGGTGACCGTGGCGATCGACGTCGCGCAGAATCCCGCCATGCCCAGCGGCTACGAAGTCTTCATCGACGGCGGGCGCACCGCCACCGGCAGGGACGCCGTCGAATGGGCGAAGGAGGTGAACGGCTACGGAGTCGGGACGATTCTGCCCACATCGAAGTCGACCGACGGCGTGCGCACCGGATATGACCTGCCGCTCATCCGCAGGATAAGAGAGATCACCGATGCCGATGTCGTCGCGTCGGGCGGAGCCGGCACAATGGAGCATTTCGCCGAGGCCGCCGAGGCCGGAGCGACGGTGCTTCTGGCCGCAAGCGTTTTCCACTTCAAAGTGATCGCGATTCCCGAACTGAAGAAATTCCTCGCCGCTCGCGGGTTCAATGTGAGACAAGCCGGTGTCTGAGGAGTCCGGTTCAGACTTCTTGGTGTTTGACCGCGTGACCAAGCGCTTCGGCGCGCTCACGGCGGTCAACGATGTCTCGCTTTCGGTGAAAAAAGGCGAATTCTTCTCGCTTCTCGGACCTTCGGGATGCGGGAAGACCACGCTTCTGCGGATGCTCGGAGGTTTCGAGCGCCCCGATTCCGGGCGCATCTACCTTGAAGGCAGGGACATAACCGACCTGCCTCCGAACCAGCGCCGGGTGCATACGGTTTTCCAGAATTACGCGCTCTTCCCGACGATGACCATCTGGGACAATATCGCGTTTTCTCTGAAACTCGCCAAGAAACCGAAAGGCGAGATCGATGAGATGGTCGATTCGATCCTTGAGATGATCCAGATGTCGGATCAGGCGTGGAAATACCCCTCGCAGCTTTCGGGCGGGCAGAAACAGCGTGTCGCGATCGCCAGAGCGCTCGTCGACCGTCCGCAGGTGCTGCTCCTCGACGAACCGCTCGCCGCGCTCGACCTGAAGCTCCGCCAGCACATGCTGCTTGAGCTTGACACGATCCACGATCAGGTCGGCATCACGTTCATATACGTGACCCACGACCAGGGCGAGGCGATGAGCCTTTCCGACCGGATCGCGGTCATCAACCGCGGCCGCGTGGAGCAGCTGGACGGTCCCGCGAAGATCTACGAGGCGCCGCAGTCGCGTTTCGTCGCCTCGTTCATCGGGGACACGAACTTTCTGACCGGCGAAATCGTCTCCATCGACGGCGACTACTGCCGGATCGAGGTGGAGGGTTTCCCCTGCGTGTCGGCGTTCAACGACAAGAATCTGCAGGTCGGGCAGCGCGTCGATCTTTCGGTGCGTCCGGAGAAAATCCGCGTGACGCTCAACCCGCCGCTTCCGGAAAAGGGCGCGGGCATCAACGTCTTCCCGTCGAAGGTGAAGGATATCGTCTATCAGGGCGTGTACACGAAATACTGGCTCAAGTCGGGCAATCTCCAGATTTCCGCGCTCAAGCCGCATTCGCGCTTCCTGCTGGATCAGGAGCCGATCACGTGGAACGACGATGTTTTCGTCTGGTGGCATCCCGACGACGGCTACATGGTCGAAGAGGGCGCGGAGACGTGATGCGTTCCTTCCGCGACAAACTGCACGAGTGGGGGCTCACTTTGCCGAGTTTCCTGTGGCTCATGTGCTTTTTCGTGATTCCCACGGTGATCGTGGTGTCGATAGCCTTCCATTCCGCAAGTCCCGGCGGAGGAATCGCCGCGGGGTTCACGCTTGAAACCTGGCGCGGCATTTCAAACCCGAACTATCCCGTTATCGTCTGGCGGACGATCTGGATATCGGCCGTGACCACCGCCGCCTGCGTGGTCCTTTCGCTTCCGTGCGCGTACGCGATAGCGAGAATGAGCGTGAAATGGCGCGCGGTCGTCGCCGGGCTCATCATGCTGCCGTTCTGGACGAGTTTCATCGTCCGCGTTTTCGCCTGGCGCACTCTGCTCAATCCGGAGGGGTTCATCCAGCAGTTGCTCATCAGCATCGGGCTCGCGGCGGAGAATACGACTCTCAACTACAATTCCGGGGCGATACTCGTCGTTTCGATATATTCGTTCCTGCCTTTCGCGATCATGCCGATCTACACGGCGGCGGAAAAATTCGACTTTTCGCTGCTGGAGGCGGCACGCGATCTCGGGGCCCGCAGTTTCTACGCGTTCTGCCGCATTTTCATGCCGGGGATCAAGCGCGGCATCGTTTCGGCGGTGCTGATGGTGTTTATTCCGGCGATCGGATCGTATGTCATCCCCGATCTGGTCGGCGGCACGGATTCCGAGCTTATCGGAAACAAAATATATCAGCGCACGTTCCCGGACCGCAACCTGCCGCACGCGTCGGCGCTGGCGACGGTCACGGGGATTTCGGTGCTGCTGCCGCTCGCCTGTGTCGCATGGTGGCTCAAACGTCAGGATGAACGCGAGGCCAAGCGGCTCGCGGAGGCGACTGCGCGCAAACTCAGCGGCGGCGCGGCTTGAGAATCGCGCGGATCGCGCCGAACGGGTTGTTTCTCCGTAAAGCTCTCCGTAATTTGGTATAATAAGCCCATGAAAAAATGTTGTATGTTTGCCGGACAGGGGGCTCAGGTCCCCGGTATGGGTAGGGATTTCGCCGAGGCCGACGCCGAGGTGATGTCCCTTTTCGACAAGGCTAACGCCGTTCTCGGCTTTGATCTCAAGAAGATCTGCTTTGAAGGTCCAGCCGAAGAATTGACCAGATCCAATATCTGCCAGCCGGCGATATTCGTGACGAGCTATGCCGCGTTCCTGTCGCTCAAAAAGCGCAAGGATGTCGTTTTCGACTGCGCTGCGGGGCTTTCGCTCGGTGAATGGGGTGCGCTCTGCGCCGCCGGAGTTCTCGACTTCGATTCGACGCTCAAAGTTCTCGAGGCGCGCGGGCGTTTCATGCAGGAGGCCTGTGAAGCCGCCGAGAGCGCAATGATAGCGATTGTCGGAGCGTCGGCGGAACAGCTTGCCGAACTTTGCGCCAAAACCGGCTGTACCGTCGCCAACATCAACTCCAGCGCCCAGCAGGTGCTTTCAGGCTCGAAAGACGCCGTCGCGGCGGCGGCGGCGACCGCCAGAGAGCTCGGGATCAAGCGCGCGTTGCCGCTCGCCACGGCGGGGGCGTTCCATTCGAAGTTCATGGAGCCGGCGCGCGGGAAACTTGCCGCGGTTCTCGACGAGGTCGCTTTCGCCGCTCCGAAGTTTCCGGTTCTTTCCAACGTGACCGGCAGACCGCATTCCGGCGATCCGGGCGAAATCAGGGCGATGATGCTCCGTCAGGTCACGGAAACCACCAACTGGGCTGCGGATGTGGAATGCGCAAAGGATCTCGGCTGCACGACGTTCGTCGAGTTCGGTCCCGGCAAGGTGCTTTCCGGGCTGGTCAAGAAGATCGACCCTGCGCTCAACGTTCTCAACGTCGCGGATCTCGCCTCGCTTGAAGCGTCCGCCGCGGGTCTGTAATCCGTCGAAAAGGGTTCTGAAATGAAGAAACTTGAAGGCAAGGTGGCGATCGTCACCGGGGCGTCGCGCGGAATCGGCGCGGCGATCGCGAAAAAACTGGCGGAAGAAGGCGCTTCGGTGGCGCTTTGCGCGCGCAATCTCGCCGCGTGCGAGGCGACCGCCCGGGCGGTGCGCGAATCCGGCGCCGAGGCGATGGCGATGGCCGTCGATGTCGCCGATACGGCGCAGGTCGACGCCTGCGTGAAGGCGGTTCTCGAGAAATTCGGCAGAATCGACATCATGGTCAACAACGCCGGAATCACCAAAGACGGACTTCTGATGCGCATGACCGACGCCGACTGGGACGCGGTCGTGGACACCAATCTGAAGGGCACTTTCCTCTTCACCCGCGCCGTGGCGCGGCCGATGATGAAGAACAGGTCGGCCGACGGTTCCGCGCAGGGAGGCTCGATCATCAACATAACTTCAGTCGTCGGCATCACCGGCAACGCCGGACAGGCCAACTACACCGCTTCCAAAGGTGGCGTCATTTCGCTCACCAAGACCGTCGCCAAAGAGCTCGGTTCGCGCAACATCCGCTGCAACGCGATCGCTCCGGGATTTATCCGTTCGGACATGACCGATTCGCTTCCGGAGGAACTGAAGGCCGCCTACATGGCGAACATCCCGCTGAAGCGTTTCGGCGAGGCGGAGGATATCGCCAAAGCCGTCGCCTGGCTCGCCGGAGACGATTCGTCGTACGTGACCGGGCAGATCATTTCCGTCAACGGCGGCATGGTAGGCTGACTCGGGTCGGCCGAGGGACGCGGATCGTGAAGACTGTCATAATAGGCGCGGGTTTTACCGGCGATCTGCTGGCCAGAACCCTGATCGCCGACGGCGGCAAAGTCGTTCTCATCGACCGGGACTCCGAGCGTGTGCGCAGCGCCGGCGATCATCTCGACTGCACGGTCATCGATGCCGACGGCAGCAGTCTTGACGTGCTGGAGAAGGCCGGCATCTCCTCCGCCGACGCGCTTGTCACGGTAACCGGCGACGACGAGACCAACATGATCATCTGTTCGCTCGTCGACGCGGTTTATCCGGACATTCTGAAAATCGCCAGAGTCCGCGATTACGACCACTACATGCGCGTGCTGGAAGTCTCGCGCCGCCGTCGGGACCGACGCGGAGACGCTTCGCAGCCGATATTCGGAATCGACCACATCGTCAATCCCGACGTTTCGGCGGCAGGTTCGATCATCCGGGCGATGGAGTTCGGCGCGACCGGCGCCGTCATCGATGTCGATGAGGGTTACTGCATCGCTGTGCTGACGCTCCGCGAGGGATGTTCGCTCGACGGCAGGTCGCTCAGGGAGATATCTTCGCTCGAGGGGTGGGGATTCCTCGCGGCCTTTGCGGAGACCGGCGGCGAGGCGTCGATTCCCCGCGGCGGTACCGTTCTCAGGGCCGGCGATCATGTCGGAATTCTGGTGCGCAAGGACGGTCTCGACGACCTGCTGCCGTTCGCGGGAGTGAAGGCCGCTCCCATGGACAGGGTGGCGGTCTTCGGAGCCGACAACGTCGGTGCGCTCACCGTGGCGGCGCAGACGGAAAGCTCGCAGTCGTTCTGGTACCGGCTGCTGGGCCTGGGGCGTTCGAAGCGCCGCCGTCTGACGGTGATCGACCGCGATATGCAGCGCTGCCGCGTGCTTTCCGAGAAATTTCCCGAAGCGAGGATTCTCAACGGCGACATCACCGACGACGGACTGCTGCAGGACGAGGGAATCTGCGACTGCGACATGATGATCGCCGCGTCCGGCAATTACGAGCGCAACTTGATGACGGCGGCGTACATGAAACTGCGCGGCGTCGGCAAGGTAATAGCGCTTACGTCCGATTCGGCGTTTGACGCCATAGCCGCGAAACTGGGGGTGGACGTCACCGTGCCGATGCGCGATGTGGTGATCGACACCATCGTCAGCCATCTCCGGGGCAGGAACATCAAATCGGTGCATTCGGTAGGGTCGCGCAAATACGAAATAGTCTCGTGCCTCGTCTCCGGGATGAGCGATGTCGCCGGAAAGACCCTGCGGGACATCGACGGGCTCGAGGACTCGCTGGTGCTTCTGGTCAGGCGGCCGGGAAGCGAGGATTCGGAAATACCCAACGGGGACACGGTACTGGAGGAGGGTGCCCGGGCCGTGCTCATCGTGCCGGCCGGAGAGAAGAAGGTCGTCAGGATGTTCGCCGGCAGGCCGGAGATGTCGGCATGACCTACACCGTTTTGCGGATTCTCACCTATGTTCTCGGCATAGTCGGCACCGCGCTGGCGCTTCCGCTCGGGGTCGCGCTCTGGCGGGGAGAGTCGCGCATGGTTGCGGTATTCGCCGTTCCGATGGCGCTGGCGTGGATATCTTCGCTCGTCTTTCTCGTCAAAGCGAGGGGAAGGGCCAGAGTGATCGGGATACAGGACGCTTTTTCGGTGGTCGGGACGCTGTGGATGGTGATCTGCCTTTTCGGATCGCTGCCGCTCTACTTCAGCGGTTCGTTCGCTTCTTTCACCGATGCGCTTTTTGAAAGCGTGAGCGGATTCACCACCACCGGCGCGACGGTGCTTCCTGACGTGGAGTCGCTGCCGGCGAGCGTGAACGTCTGGCGGTGCCTTTCGCATTGGCTCGGCGGACTTGGCGTGGTGGCGCTCGGCGTGGCGATGATTCCGCTTTTGGGCGCCGGCGGCTTCCGGCTCGTCAAAGCCGAGGCGGCCGGACCGGACAAGGGCAAGTTCACCGTTTCGATCGCTTCCACGGCGAAGGCCCTCTGGTTCGTCTATGCCGGTTTCACCGCGCTTCAGGCGTGGCTGCTGCAC
Organism: Kiritimatiellia bacterium; assembly: GCA_017508315.1. GTDB lineage: Bacteria > Verrucomicrobiota > Kiritimatiellia > RFP12 > UBA1067 > UBA1067. Next base: position 9,420 of record JAFVZE010000386.1, read on the forward strand.
GGTGCCGGACTCGGCTGGATCGATTCGTTCTGCCACGCGTTCTCAACGCTGGGCACCGGCGGGTTTTCCACGCGCAACGCCAGCGTGGGCGCTTTCGGCAGCGTCAGGGCGGAGTGGATCTGCACCGTGTTCATGCTGCTCGGGACGGTCAATTTCACCATGTACTGCAAATTGCTCTCCGGGAGATTGTCCGAGGTCGCGAAAAACACCGAACTGCGGGTGTTTCTGACGGTGGTTTCGATCGCCGCGGCGCTTGTCGCGTCCGTAGAGGCGACGTCCTGCACGGCGTTCGGGGATGTTCTGCGCAACGCGTGTTTTCAGGTCGCGTCCGTCATTTCGTCGACCGGGTTCATGACCAGCGACTATACCTCGTGGCTTCCGGCCAGCCAGATTGTGGTGCTGACGCTGTTTCTGATCGGCGGCTGCGCCGGCTCCACCGCGGGCGGAGTCAAGATAATCCGCTGGACGATGCTCGCCAAGCAGCTTGCAAACGAAATGCGGCGTCTGGTGCATCCGTACGGGGTGTTCACGCTTCGCATAAACGGCGTTCCCGGCAGAGAGACCTTCATCCCGACGGTCGCGGCGTTCGTCTTCGTGTATCTCATCATCGTGCTGCTGACGACGTTCGCCGGGGCTTTGTGCGGACTTGACCCGCTTACCGCCCTTACCGCCGCGTTGTCGATGGTCGGCAACATCGGTCCCGCCTTCGGAAGCCTCGGACCGTCTTCGAATTACGGCGGGATTCCGGATTTTCTCAAATGGTGGTACATGGTCGCGATGCTCGCGGGCAGGCTGGAGATATATACGCTGCTTTTCGTCGTGCGCGGTTTTTCGCTCGGCGGAAACGGGACGGGGGCCGGATCGAGAAATGCATAAGACGAATTTCCATACCCATACCGTCTGGTGTGACGGCAAAGACACGGCGGAGGCCGTGGTTTTATCGGCGATGGAAAAGGGGTTCGACGCGATCGGCTTTTCTTCGCACATGGCGTTTCCCGAGGCGTGCGACTGGCAGCTGAAACCGGAACTGGCGGGCGGATACGTCAGGGAGATCCGGTCGCTTCGGCGCAAATACGCTTCGCGGATCGAGATTTTCTGCGGCGGCGAAGCCGATTACATCCGGGGCGTCACGACTCCGGAAAAAAAGCGCTACGAATCGATGGGGCTTGATTATCTGATCGGCTCCGTGCACACGGTGGTCGCTCCGGACGGCGGACGGGTTTCGGTGGATTCGTCGCCGGCGCTGCTGGAGGCGGGGATACGCGAATGTTTCGCCGGTGATGCGAAGGCCTTCGTGTGCGAATATTTCCGGCAGCAGCGGGAAATGCTCAAGTTCGATTTCGATATTCTGGGGCATCCGGATCTGGTGCGCAAATTCAACGTCAGACATCCGTATTTCGACGAGACGGCTTCCTGGTATGTCTCGCAGCTGGAGGAGAGCGCGCTGGCGATCGCCGCTTCCGGGAAAATAGTCGAGGTCAACACCGGGGCGATCTCAAGAGGCTGGCTTGACGACGCCTATCCGTCGCCGGTCTTCAGAAAAATGCTGCGCGAGCGGGGAGTGCGGTTCGTTCTCAGTTCCGATTCCCACGCCGCCGACACCGTGGATTGCGGGTTCGAGCGTTTCGCGGAAGCGGAGAAGTATATCGGCAAGACCGTTTTTCCGCCTCGCGGCGGATCGTGAAAACCGGGAAGACGATCATGGACGCGAACGATTTTTCGATAGTGCTTCTGCGGCCGGAGATCCCCCACAACACCGGGGCGGTCGGAAGACTCGCGGTCGGGCTTGGGGTGCGTCTTGAGCTTGTCCGTCCGCTCGGGTTTCGCCTCGACGACGAATCGGTACGTCGCGCGGGACTCGATTATTGGCGGCATCTGGACTGCCGGATTCACGATTCGTGGGACGATTACCTTTCGCTCGCCGCTCCGAAACGGTTTTTCATGCTTTCGACAAAAGGCGGAAAACCGCTTTACGACGTCCGTTTCGAGCCGGGCGACGCGCTCGTGTTCGGGAATGAGAGTTCGGGGCTGCCGGAGGATTTCTACGGGCGCTACCGCGACCGGCTCTGCCGCATCCCCATGCCGGGCGAACACGCGCGCAGCATCAATCTCGCCAATGCCGTCTCGATCGCGGCGTACGAGTGCTATCGGCAGCTCGTCACGCTTTGCGGGTAGCGGCGGGGATGTAATGGGTTACTCGAATGTGCAACTGTTGTACAGTGATAGCGAAGCGATTTTGTCTGACGTTTTGGTGCGCTATATGACTTGCAAAACGCGTCGGATTTCGCGTCAACCGTACTCTGCTTTTGATATGGGCGATTTTCGCGTCCTTGCGACCGCTTGACGTACACGAGTACGTCGGCGGGTCGCAGTCCTGCGCAAATCGCCGCATCTAAAAAGC
>JAFVZE010000387.1 GCA_017508315.1 Kiritimatiellia bacterium
CGGATGGCCGAACGCCAACGTCGCCGCGGTGAAGCGGTCGATCCATTCCTGCGGATCGCGTTTGCGCAATTGCGCGTTCTTTTCGCCGTAGAACATGTACGGCGCGCCCATGCCGAAATTACAGCTGAGATCGTGCAGCCGCTTAAGATCGAAATCCACGAGCCACGGAGAATTTTCGAAATCGTATTGCGGATCCTGCGCATAGCTTCCGTCGGCGAATCCGGCGTACAGCCAATGGATGCCGCCCTCCGAATACACTGGCCCCTTCCACGCCTTTTTCTGCAGCAGCATGATTTCCGCGTACGAACAGATCACCGCGGCGAATTTTCCCGCGTTCGGCGAACGCGCATCGTAATCCACCCGGTTCCACGGCGTGACGCAAGTGTGCACATCGCAGTACGCCGTATTGAAATTGAACTTGCGCTGAATCTCAGGCGCGAGAACGGCGCACATCCCGACGGCCCAGTCAGCCTTGGGGGAATAGCACCGGTTCCACGCGTGAATGAGATTGCCGTCGCTTCTGCGTGCGGCATTATCCAAAGACCAGAAGCCGTTGACCGGCGCATAATCGGTGAAATTGTTGTAAGGCCCGTAGAGATAGCCAAGCTCATCGATCATCACCCGCGCATAATCGTACTGTCCCTTGTCGCCGCCTTTTTTCGGCGCGGTTCTCGTGCGGAACGTGAAACTTTCGTTGCCGTCGCGCCAGCCAGATTCATGGTCGTTGACGACAATGCGGTCCATTCCGGCTTTCTTCACCACGCGCCAGTAGGCGACATCCGCAAGCCTGTTCGTGCCGGCGTGAAACGCCGTCCACGATCGGGAACCCGCCTCCGTCATGTACGGTGACTTTGGATTCGGGATTGCGGGAAACACATCGGCGACGTCCTCCGAAAACGTCCAGACCAACCGTTCGCGGCAGCGGTTGAGCTTCCCGTCCGTCTTCGGAAGATAAAAAAGTCCGCCGTTCAACTGCCACGCACCTTTCGGCGCGACATTTAGACAGATCGGCCCGGACGCCGCCGACACCGTCCAGTCGAACGTCGCACCGACGAAAAGCGTCCTGCCGCCGGCTTTGAGCGAGAGTATCTTCGGCCGGTAGAAGCACGGCTCCATGGCGCACCCCTTGTTCTTCAACACGGGATTGTCCCACTGGTTGAAACAAACGTAAGTGTAGTACGGCCAGCCGGTGAGTTTCGCGCCGGCGGCGGCGACACCGCCGAAACGCACTTCCTCGACCCCCGGCGCTGCACATTCGACGTCGCACACAAGAGAATTGCCGACCACCTTGAACGACACTTTGGCGTCCTTCGTGGCGCTTCGCGGAAAGATCCCGCCGCCGGCGGCAAGCGCGATCCAGTCGCCGCCGTTGTAGCGGAACGCCAAATCGCTCCAATCAGCCCCATCGCGGGGAAAACGAAATTCAAGCCTTTTCGCTAACTTTGCCTCCGGCGGAACAACGGCGTTTTCTTCAGTCGTGAAAACCTTGATTCCCGGCATCGCCCGTTTCGGCAATGGACGGCGCGGATCGGTAAAGGCGCAGAAACTCGTGAGATAAATAGTCCGCATTTCCTTCTGCATCACGCCTGAAATCAAAAAGCCGGTGAAACGGCAGCCGCGCGGCAGAGGCTCCGCGACATTCGTCTGCAGAAACCACTCCTTATGGGCGGCAGATCCGAGCGAACGTCTGACGGTTTTTCCGGACGGCGTTTCAAATTCGGCGGCGATGCGGACCGGCGGACACGGATTGCCGCGGATGTTGTTGCCGTAAACCCACAAGCTCAGCGTATCGAAAGCTTCCGTCAGCGCAACCGGCGAAGGCGGAACGAGGCGGACGAACGGCTTTTCACCGGTCGCGCGGTAATCAAGCCGAACGACCGATTCCCCGAACAGCGCCAAGTCCGCCGAAGTCGAAACCGCCGCTTCGGCGTTGGACGCGGCGACGCGCCAACCGTCGGCGCGCTCAAGCCGCAGAACGGGCGGAAACTCGTCCCTGACACGATTCGCCCATACAAACTCGTACGGCCGAAGCGGCGCCGAGAAAGCCACGGCGCACAACCCTGCGGCGGCGGCGCCCAACCACTTCGAGAAACGGCTTCCTGCTGTTCCGCCCATCACTCCTTGTTGACCACTTTTAGGACGTCGGCCTTGAGCTTCATGAAGTCGGCGCGGTTGCCGAGCGCCTCCTTGAGATTGAATTTCCTTTCCAGTTCGGCGATCTCAGAAAGGAACATTTTCTTTTCCCGGAGAATGCGCAGTTTCTCCGCCGCAGCTATGCCGTTGCGCAGTTCGAGGAAGCGGTACGAGGCTGCCCCTTTGGGATAGACGAGAAACACGTCGCCCGCCCGCCAATCGCGGAACGATGCGTCGAGCAGCGGATCTTCTCCCCAACTGTTCCACGCCCAGCGCAGAAAACCGTCGAGCCGCACAATCCCCGGATAGACACCGACCCAGAAATTTTCGTAGGGCTTTGAGGTAAGAAATGTATTAGGGAACTCCGGCCCGCAGCAGACGTAGTACGTCGTCAGGAAACCTTTGGCGCGGCGCTC
>JAFVZE010000388.1 GCA_017508315.1 Kiritimatiellia bacterium
ACAGCGAGCGTATCGCCGGTCGAAACCTTGTCGGTCGCGTTGACCGTTACGGTGACGGTGCCGTCGCACGGAGCGGTGACGGGGGTCTCCATCTTCATGACGTCCATGACGAGGATTTCGTCGCCCTTGGCGAGCTTCTGGCCGTTGGAGGCCGTGACGCGCAGAACCGTGCCCGGAACGGGAGCTTTCACTTCCTGTCCGCCGGCGGGAGCCGCGGCGGCGGCGGGAGCGGCCTTGAGCCCCGCCTCGGCCTTGAACGCGACTTCCTTGCCGTTGACTACGGCCTTGTCGCCCTTCAGTTCGACGCCGTAGGCCTTGCCGTTGATGGTGACGGTGACCGCACCGCCCTTGGCGGCGGCGGGCTTTTCGTCTTCCGCGAAGCGGCAGCCCATCGGGGCCTTGGACGGATCCTTGAGGAAAAGAATTCCCTTTTCAAGGCAGGAGGCGGCGATGAAGATGTTCTCGTCGGTGACGGGAAGCCCCGCGTCCTCGAGCATCTTCTTCGCGACCGCGCCGCCTTTCTTGGGGTCGGCGTCGTTCATTTCGAGAACGGTCTTGGTCGTCGGCTCGCTGTAAGCCTTGTTGAGCTCGCTCGAAGCCATGAATTCGGAAGCCTTCTTTACGATCTCCGGATCCGGCGGAACGGGGGTCTTGCCGAAGTAGCCGAGAACCATCTTGGCGTAGCCGGGGGCGAACTTCTTGAACTTGCCGAACATGACGTTCTGGATAGCCTGCTGGGCGTAGAACTGCGAAACGGGCGTGACGGACGTGCCGAAACCGCCGAGACGCACGCAGTCGTACATTTCGGCGATCATGTCGTCGTACTTGTCCATCATGTTGTTGTCGCGGAGCATCTGGGTGTTCGCCGTCAAAGCGCCGCCCGGCATCGGGCTCCAGACGATCTGCGGGTTGACGTTCATCGCTTCCGGCGGGAGGAAGTACTTCTTCATCGCGTTCTTGAAGCTATCCTCGGCCTTCTTGATCTTGTTGATGTCGAAGTCGAAACCGAAATCGGGGTCGCCGTCAAGGCAGTGCCACATGGTGATGATGTCGGGCTGGCAGGTGCCGCCGCTCATCGGCGCCATCGAAAGGTCGATGCCGTCGGCGCCGCCCTTGAGCGCGGCGAGATAGCAGGAAATGCCGTTGCCGGCCGTCTCGTGGCTGTGGAACTGGATGTGGATGTCATTGCCGAGAAGCTGACGGGCGAGCTTCATCGTGTTGTAGACGGTCGCGGGCGTCGAGGTGCCGGAAGCGTCCTTGAAGCAGACGCGGTCGAAGGGAATCCCCGCGTCCATGATCATTTTGAGGCGGTCGCGGTAGAACTCGGGCGTGTGGGTGCCCTGGTTGTCGATGCCGGGAGGAAGGCCCATCATCGTGACGGTAACTTCATGCTTGAGCCCCGCGTCGTGGATGCACTGACCGGACCACTTGAGGTTGTTGACGTCGTTCAAGGCGTCGAAGTTGCGGATCGAGCTCATGCCGTGCTTCTTGAACATGTCGGCGTGGAGCTTGATCATGTCGGAGCTCTGCGACTCGAGACCGACGACGTTCACGCCGCGCGAAAGCGTCTGGAGATCGGCTTCGGGAGCGGCCTTGCGGAAAGCGTCCATGACGTCGAACGCGTCTTCCTGGCAGTAGAAGTAGCAGCTCTGGAAGCGGGCGCCGCCGCCGGCTTCGAACCAGCGGATGCCGGCATCGTAGGCTTCCTCCACGCAGGGCAGGAAGTCCTTGGAAAGAACGCGCGCGCCTACGACGCTCTGGAAGCCGTCGCGGAACGCTGTGAGCATGAACTTTACGTTTTTCTTGGCCATTTTTGTATTCCTTGTTTGAAATGTTGGAATGTTCGAATGTTGGAATGTTGGAATGTTGGAATGACTAACCGCTAACTGCTAACGACTAATCACTAACGACTACCCCCTAAGCGCGACGGCGATGGCGAGCGCGATATTCTCGTCGTCGTTCGCCTTGGGAGCGGGCTTCTTCTTGGACGCGTCCTGCGGGAGAATATGGTCGAAGCGGGCGATACCCTTCATCGACACGTTCGTCGTCAGAATAAGGACGGCGAGAAATGTAAACACAATGCCCATGCCCGCAAGCATGAGCACCAGACCTTGTCCGAGAACATCCATTTCGTTTTACCTTTCTTTTTAAATCACGGATTGACGTTCGTAAGCGCGAGCGTATCGAAATCTATCTTGCGGTAGTAACAGTTGCGCGGCTCGCCGGCCTTGTTCTTCGTGTGGCATATGCCGCCGCGGCAGGGACGCACGATGTAAAGAAGCGAATTCTGTTCGCAGTTGACGTAAGCTTCGAGAAGATCGAACGTTTCGCCGGAAGTCTCTCCCTTGAACCAGAGTTTATTGCGGCTCGTCGACCAGAGAATAAGTTTGCGCTTGGCGAACGACTCTTTCATCGCGTATTCGTTCGTGTACGCCACAAGTATCACTTCTTTGGTGTCCGCATTCTGTATCGCGACCGGAATGACTCCGGGGTCGCACGGCGACGAACCCGCCGCACGGGTGTCCGAAACCTGCTTGCCGACCTTCTCGAGTTTGGTGAAATCGAGCGTCAACTCCGACGATTCTTCAAGTTGTCCCATTTTTTGCGTCTTTAGAGGTGAAAATTGAGTTGTAGTATACCATAAAACACCAATCGCCGTCAAAGTTCCCTATCAAAGCCTTTAACAACACATAAAAAC
>JAFVZE010000051.1 GCA_017508315.1 Kiritimatiellia bacterium
CACGGGGCCTGTCGAAGATTGGTCGAAATACGATTATCTGGTGCTCGATTTCATCAACAATTCCTTCGCTTCGCCGGAGGATTCGCTCTGGATCACCGCCTGTTCGGCCGCCAGGCCGGATTCCCGCCGTACGGTGCCGTGTCATTATCCGGTTTCTTTCTCCACCAACCGCTACTGGATGCCGCTTTCGGATTGGGACGCCGCCGCGCGTTCGAAGATCTCCGGACTTTCGATATGCCGCAAAAAGATTTCTCCTGACAACCTTGTTCCGGGAAGGGTGCAACTCCTTGCCAGAGGAGAAGTTCCCGCGGATGCCGGCTGGACGGATGAGGATATGCGCGAGGTCGTCCGGTCCAACCTGATGTTCCGCGCCGGGTCGGAGGCGCGGCGCCGGGTCGCGCTGGCGGGATTCCGCAGAGATTGCCGGGCGGCGGGACAGGATGTGCGCCGGTGCGTCGGCGAGGCGCGTTCGTCCGAGCAGGTGCGTCCGCGCTCCGCGTTTTCGGCGCGCCCGGCGCGGCGTTTCTCGATACGGATGGCGCGTAACGAATACGAGAGTTTTCAGGTGCTCGTGCTGCCGGCCGAAGATGAAAAGAGGGTCCGCGTGAGGGTTTCCGATCTGCGTTGCGGAAATCATCGCTTCCCGGCATCCGATATTTCGGTTTCGGTCATGGGGTATGTGGAGACGAAGAGTTTTCCTCCGAACAAGGTGATGGGGGCGGGCGGCCGGGAGGAGTTTCCGGAGATGGGATGGTATCCCGACCCGATTCTCGACGGCTGCGATTCCTGTCCGGTCGCGAAAGACGATGTGCAGAGTTTCTGGGTGCGGGTTTACTGTTCCGCCGATCGGAAACCCGGGCGGTATGAAGGTTCGGTTACGGTCGATTTCGGAGACGAGACGCGGAATTTTCCGCTGACCGTCCGGGTGAACGCCTTCACGCTGCCGCGGCATCCGCCATGCCGGCTGGCGGTTTCGTTCCGGCCGTGTTTCAGCCCTCCGATCGGATCGGATCCGGAATACGTGAAAATGTGCAACTGGAAAAAATGGAATCCTCTGCGCTGGGCGGATGGCGCTCCGCTCGGGTACGCCCATCGCAGAAGGGACGACTGGGTGCGTTTTCTCGCCGGTTATTCAATCACCTACGACAGCCTGTACCACTGCGAGACCAATCTGCCGTGGGAGGTTTTTTCGGAATTGAAACGCGAGGGGCGGCTCGGTTTTTTCAATCTCGGCGTATGGGGGGAGAATCCGCGTTTCAAGGATTTGTTCATGCGGACGATTTCGGCGAACTATGCGGAGGCGGAGAAACGCGGTCTGCTCGCCCATGCCTACATCTACGGCTTTGACGAAACTCCCAAAAGCCGGTTCGGGGCGATTTCCAATGCGATAGCCGAAATCAAGGCTGCGTTTCCGAAGGTTCCCTTTTTGACGACGGCGTTCGATCCGAGCCTTGGACTCGACGAACCGGCGCTCGGCGCGATCGACTGGTTTACGCCTTCGATAACGACCAACTGCTATGATCTGCCACGGGTGAAGGCGTCGCGGGAGGCCGGACACAAGGTATGGTGGTATACGTGCTGCTTCCCGCACGCTCCGTATCCGCAGCTGTTTCTCGATGCTCCGCCGGTGGAGACGCGGCTTCTGCTCGGTGCGATGGCGGCTAAGTTCAGACCGGACGGTTTTCTGTACTACCAAAGCGCCATCTGGAATACCGACAGCGTAATTTCGCAGGGACCTTTCACTTCGTGGCCTGCCGACTCCTACTATTGCTATCACGGCGACGGCAGTCTCACCAGAGTGGGGAAAGACGGCCGACCGCTCGCCACCCAGCGTCTTGAAAACTTCCGCGACGGGCTTGAAGATCTATGGTACGTCCGGCTTCTGCGGCGGCGCAAGGCGGAGATTCCGGTCCCGGAGGAACTGGTGCGTTCGACGGCGGATTTTTCGCGCGACGCATCTCTGCTTGAACGCTGGCGCGACGCGATGGCCGACCGGCTGGATTTTTGATACAATACGTCCGCAAGAAAGAAAGGAGTTGTCATGTCGTATTCCGTTAATTGCGTAAAAACAATGAATTTTACAGGGGGGGGGGGTAAGTTATCCCTTTTCTTGACGGCAGGTTTCCTTGCTTTGACTTTGTCCGCCGCCGAAGTGGTCTGGAAAGGCGGCGGCGAAACGGCGGCGTGGAGCGACGGCTCGAACTGGGAGGGCGGGACCGCGCCGAAAGAAGGAGACACGGCGGTAATACCTCAAGGTAAAGTCGCTCTTTGGACTCAAAGCGACGCAGGTTTCATAAATGCTCTTGCCGGCATAAAACTTAATGGCGAGATGGAAGTGTCGGGTATGACGGCGGCTACCACGCTTACGGTCCCGCTTTCCGGCAACGGCATATTCCGCGGCTTGAACGGCGGTGAAAAGGCTGCATCAATAAGTTCCGGGACTTATTATTATCTTTCCCTCAATAACGACAATAGGGATTTTACCGGAACTTTCGCTTTCACCAATTGCGGAGTATGCGCAAAAAACAATCTGGCGTTCGGCGGTGCGGATAATCGTTGTACGCTTATCTGGAACAGCGGCGAAAGCTCCAATCATCGGCGATTGTACCTGATGGCGAGCGGGCATTACAATGCGAATATGTTTCTTTCTCAGCCCGGGTACGATAGAGGCATGATTTTTGCGACGTGCGACTCGGCAACATATTTGGATGGTGATATCGACTTGACGGGACCGGCGCAGTTTCATGCCAATACATCCAACAAGGGGCTTTTTTTGCGTGGAAAACTTACCAACTCGGGGAAAGGCGCCTACAAGTTTTTCCCCAACGTGCATTTGGAAGGAGAGGTGAATCTTACGTGGAGCAACAATAGCCAATACGGCGGCGGATTCTATCTCGGCGGCGGTAACGGCAATATAAAGAATATGGGCCATCTGTATGCCGACGGAAACGGTATTCTTTTTTCCGCCGCAAATGTTATTGGCGGCACTAAACCCGGCGATATGTGTTACTGGTTGCAGGGCAATGGTCAGGTTCTGCGCCTTTATCTTAACGGGTATGACCAGAATTGGTACTGTACGCCGCAAAACGGTAAAGGTTTTGTCGTGAGCAGCACAAAACCCGCCACTTTTCGCTTGCTCAATTTCAAAGGGGCTGATAAAACTTTAAGCGCGGCGAACATGTTGAGGGAATACGTCTCGTTCGATGTCTGCGCGACGAATGCCAGCAACGGCAAGTACACGACGACTGTGAAGAATACGCACTGCACGACGGCGGGCGGACTTTTGTGCGGTGCCGGAACGTTTGTCGTTGGAGACAGCGCAGCCGTCGTTTCTTCGACTTCCTTCTCAAATCTGACCTCGCTTGTCACCTATGACGAAGGCTCCATGAAAATTTACCGGACGGATATCAATCCGGAGAACGGAATAACTAATCTTTCCGTGCTTGGAACTTCCAGTCTGACGCTCGGCGGAGATATTTCGCTGGAGACGGTTCGGGCGGACATCAGCGCAACGGCAATGCTCTCGATCGCTGCCGGTTCGGTCGTAAAGGTCTCCAAGCGCACATACTTGGATGGAGAAGAGCTTGCAAAGGGGATATACGGAAAGGTCGGCGGCACTTACCCGGACGGTACGTCGATACCGCTTTCCCGTCAACTTTCCTGTCTCACCGGCGATGGCTATTTAGATACGAACGGACGCCGCGGGCTGGTGATATTGTTCCGTTGATCAGATACGGGGAAGGTGTATGATGAAAAGAAATCGCTTTGCGACCAACTTATTGGCGGCGGTTGCGTTCATATCCGCTGCGGTTTCATCCGTCTTCGGAGAACCGGCATTGTACGATGTGCCGTTCGCCGTGCGTGCGCCCGTGATCGACGGCGTCGCTTCCGCGGGTGAATGGGACGGGGCGCTCAGGATAATCGGGGCGGGAAAACCTGTCGATGCGCGGTACGCCGAGATCGCGTTCGCGTGGGATGCGGAGAACCTTTACGTCTGCGCCCGCAGCGAGACCGCTCCGCGCGGACGGCTCGCGACTTCGGCCGGCAGTCTGCCGGGAACCTCCCGCATCGTCATGGACGATTCCGTCGAACTTTGGTTCGATCCGCCGAAAGAGCTGCGCAACGCCGATGAAACGAAGCGTTTCGGATATTTTCAGATGATCGTCAACCACAAAGGCGATGTCTACGGCTGCCACCACAGTCCGGGTTACGGGCTGCCGGCGCGGGACTGGAAGCTTGATTCAATAAAACGGAAATGGGCGATCACCAACGATGTCTGGACGCTGGAAATGGCAATTCCCGCCAAGGCGTTCGGGCTTAAGGCCTTCGAACCATTGACCATGCCGCTTCTTTCCGTGCGCAATTTCCGTCTGCAGAACGGACGGCAAGCTCCGTTTTTGCAGCCCGGAGGCGGTTTTATGGATGCGGCGAACTATCCTAAGATGCATCTTGCGCGCTCGGCGACGGGACGTACGATCGACCGCCGCGAAAAAGGCGCCGCGCCGTTCGTCTGGGCCACGCCGGAGGCCAACATCGCTGCCGAGGGCGGCGGCAAAGCCGGCGTCGTCAAGGGAGTGGTCATTCCGGTGCCGGGGGCGATCGTGATGCGCACGAAAACGAACGGGAAACTGCCGCCGAAAAAGTGGCGCCGCTATTTCTCGAGCGCGTTCCGTTCGTCCGGGTATCTCGGTTTTCAGGAGGATACGATGAACGGTCGGGCGATGATTTTCTTTGCGCACCATTTCAAAGGCGCGCCCGCCGTCAACAGGCGCCTGCGCTGTCCGACGGACGGGCGGGAAAGCGTTGTCGCCGTCAATTTCGAGCCCAGGAAGGTGACTTATTACCTGAACGGCGTCAAACAGGGCGAGACGGACCTGCCGATGGATCTTTCGTCGGCGGCGCTCGGCGATCTTACGATCGGCGGCGCGGACGGACTTGACGTCAAGTCGTGGACTCTTTACCGGCGCAAGCTTACGGACGGCGAGATCAAAGCGTTTTCGCAGGGGGATACGCCGGTTTCCGGTACGCTTGCGTGGTATCCGTCGATCAATTCGATAGTCGTGGACGTGACGTGCAACGGTACGGTTCTCGCCTGTCCGTCGCTCGCCTGGAGCGTGCTGCCGCGCGGCGAGGCGGACGCGACGCCGCTTGCAAAGGGCGAACTGCCGCTCGCCGGAGGGTTCGGCGATGGCGCTTTGACCCTCGTGCGCAAACGCCTTCCGCTCGGGCGCGAACTGCCG
>JAFVZE010000389.1 GCA_017508315.1 Kiritimatiellia bacterium
CTTGCGCGCCGCGGCGAAATCGAACTTCTTCGCGGCGCTGTAGTAAACTCTGGTCTCGTACGGAGCGAAATCGTCGGCGAATTTTCCGCCCGCAACCGTGACCGGCGCGGCCGCGCCGTTGGGATGGAGTTTCGCGGGAAGCTCCGCGCCCGAAAATTCCGCCGTCACCTTCTCGCCGGCGGTGTTACAGGCGATGAGCAGACTTTCGCCGCCGCAGCGTTTGAACGCGGCGATGAACGTCTTCGCCGGTCCGGAGCTCTTGACCTTGACCGCGCCTTTGACAGTCGGCGAGAGGAATACGTCGCGGCTTTCGAGCAGTTCGTCCAGGAGTGCCTTCGGTCCCATGCGCATATGCTCGGTGAACGCGCCGCCGTAGCTGTAGCGCGTGTACCACAGAAAACCGCGCACATCGCCGGCGAGCGCCAGCATCGCCTGATCGCGGATCTGGTCGAAGGTCGGGCCGCAGGTCATGCGGTCTTTCGAGGAGTCTGGCCAGTCGAAAAGCTGCGGCGCGATCCATGCCGACGAAAGCGCGTGCGTCGAGGCGGCGAGCGCCTTGTCGTAGGAGATGCGCCGGGGGGTGCGCGCCGTTCCGTCGGTGTAATAGACGAGGTAGGCGTCGGGGCAGTTGATGTCGCCGCCCTCGCGGTAGCGGATTGTGCCGTCGATCGAATAATTGAGCACCATCGTCGGATGGTAGGGGTCGATTTCGGTCAGAAATTCGCGCGCGGCGCGGAACCATTCAGGATTCAAATCTCGGCCTTCCGGTTCATCGCACATGTAATACGCCATAAACCAGGGCTGCTCGCGGGCGGTTTCGGCGAAAATCTTAAGCTGCGCCTTCTGCGCTTCGGTAAGCTGCCCCTGTTCACCCTTGGTATCGAAAAGCTTCTTGCCGTTCGTGCCGATCATCTGCTGCGGCCGGACAATGAAGCCGCGGTTGTGCTCGCCGCACTTGCGGCAGTATTCGATTAGCTGCTCCGGCGTCTTGATCGCACTCGTGTACATCTGCGAGACTGTGATCCCGGGATAGTTCTCGGTGTACTGGTCGGAGAAGAATCCGAAAGGCAGAAACTTTTTGCCGTCGCGGTACATGACGCCGTCCTTGTCGATCCACACCTCGCCCGGCTTGTAAAAGAGATTGCGCAGACGTTTCACCGCGCCGCCGGCGCGCAGGAAATAGTCTCCCTTGGCTTTGTTTTTGAACGCGAAAACAAATTCGTTTGTCGCCTTGGCCGCAGGGAATTCTATCTTCTCATCGGTCCCTTCGCCGGTAAGCGAAAGTGTGAGCGCCTTGCCCACGCCCTCTTCGACCAGAACGACGCCCTTGACGGCCTCAAGCTTCATCGTCTCAAAAATGCAGTCGCGGTAGCAGGGCTCGCTCAAAACGATCTTGACCGGTTCATATTCGACCCGCACGTCCTTCGTGAACTGCGCTTCAAGCCGCTTTTCCGCCGACAGAAGTTCAAGGTGCAGCGCGGCCGCACCCCGAGGCGCGTCATTGAGCGTCACGGAAGCTTTGGTTACACGCCCAGGGCAGGTCGCAAAGCGCCGGGATTCGGTCCGGGAGATCACCTTGCCGTTTACATCCTTGAGCAATGCGCGAACATACGCAAAACGGAAATCTCCGGTGCGGTTGATGACACTTGCCGAAGCGGAGAAGTTAAGCTTCCCTCCCTGCGGCTCCGTCGCGCTGCGCTCAAGATCGAACTCCCACTTGTGAGTATCGGGGCGGAAATTCTGAAACGACATCTTCGCGAAAGAATCAGGCGCGCAGAACCCCTTGGCCCCTGCCGGCCAGACGGTGGCGATGCAATGTTTCTTGGGGAAACGCGACCGCCCGAGGCAGAAACGCCACTCGCCGTTCTCGGCCATCTTGTCCGTGGCGGTGGAGAAAAACGCCATCGGAATCGCAATCTCAGCAACCCAACCGCGCTCAGCGATCTGCGTTTTGACCTTCGCGCCGCTCTCGCGGCGGATGTCAAAGCGGAAGTTCCCGGTTCCGGTGTTATCGTCCTCGCCGCGGTAGTCGGCGACATCCCCGGTCGGGCGGACACCGAGCTTA
>JAFVZE010000390.1 GCA_017508315.1 Kiritimatiellia bacterium
GGACGAGAATGGACTCCGAGGCAAATGGCAGGAAATGGAGGAACGGAGCAATCTCTTGGAGGAGTTGGCGGTTTTGGGCTTTACCGAGGAGAAACTGCGAGAGATCCAGCAGAAAACCGAGCGTCAGGAGTACGATGTCCTTGACATCACTCTCGATCTCGTGTATGCCGTTGCGCCGATCAAGCGGGCAATGAGGGCGGAACGCCTTGCGGAGAAGCTGGCCTTGCTCACTCCGCAGCAGCGGACGCTTGCCGAGGTGATTCTGCGCAACTATGTGAACGATGGCGTCTGGACGCTCTCGATGAAGGGTTTCAGCGATCTCCTGAAGCAACGTTACGGATCCATCTACGAAGCACTGTCGAAGTTGTCCTTCCCGACGCTTGACCACGCATTGAACTATTATTCCGACATCCAGCACTGGCTCTACGCCGCGTAGGGAACAGTATGATGAAGTGTTAATATTCTTAAAGGGTCGGCTTCATTGGAGCGAAGGTGAAATATGGTATAATCTTCCGCGAATTATGATGAAGGGTTAAACAAAAGGATGGAAATGCGAAGAATGGAACTTACGGCGCTTGCGGCGGCGCTTCTCGCCGCGTCTTCGGTCGCTGCCGGTGAAACGCGCGTTCCCGGCAAGGACGGCCTTTCCGTCGTCTTCGGCGACAAAACCGGCGTCGCGCCCAACAGCCTTTCGTTGATGAAGTGCGAGGCGAAGCGGCTTGGGGCCGGAACAGTCCTCTGCGGAACCGGCGAGGTGAGCTGCGACGATTCCTCGTCCTGGGACGGATGGAAACGCAAATGCGTCATTTTCCGCACTTCCGCCGGAAGCGACGCTCAACGGCCGCGTGTCGGGACCTACAATTCGCCGTCCGGCGCGCTTTTCCGCAATATCGCGCTGGGCAGGGCCGTTGCCGAATATTCGCGTTTCGGCGATATCGAGCTCGGACACGGCGAGACGATGGACGGAAATTCTTACTGCTTCGAGTCTCAGTTCGGTTCCGACGGCCATACCGACAGCCGTGCGCTTGAGCGTTGGAAGAACGCGTTTTTCAACACCGACCGCATAAGCATGAGCCGGAATTCGGAAATCGTCTACCGCCACCGTGTCGGCAGACGCAGACTGCTTTCCGGCGAAGTGACTTTCGGCGCGATCCACCGCGGAGGTTCGATCGCGGTCGAAGTCTCGAAAAACGGCAGGGAATATCTGCGCCTTTACACTTTGACCAACGCCACCAGCGTCACGGTTCCGGTGCCGGAGAAGTTCTTTCCGTCGCAGGAACTGTTCGTGCGGCTGTGCGGCGTCGAAGGCGGAGGATTGCAGCTCAAGACGTACGGCCTGGCGGCGCAAGTGGACGGCGAAGCGCTCTGCGCCGCCGGTTCGACGATTTACCGCGACGCCAAAGGCGAAATTGCCGGACGGTGCGCCGCTCCTGCGCTTTTTGAAAGCGGATACGGCGAACTTCTCCCGTCCTGCAAAGGGCTGTCGCTCTGGCGGGCGTCGTCGGGCTGGAAGGTTTCGCGCCGCCGCGCGCCGCCGTCGGCGACCGCCAAGGCGCTGACGCTTCGCGCCGCCGCCAATGAAGCGGAGTCGGTGCAGCTGGTCGTGACTCCGGCGAAAGCGCTTGCCGACATCCGTGTCGAGGCGGGCGCTCTGGCGATGGCCGGAGCGGGGGCGGTCGAAGGCGTTGAAATCCCCGCTTCCGCGATCGAAATCCGCCGTGTCGGCTATGTGCCGGTCAGGCAGGCGAGCGACGTGTACGGCTGCCGCGGCGATTGGCCCGATCCGCTCCCCGCGCAGGACTCGGCGCCGCTCAGGGTGGACAGCGGCCGGAATCAGCCGTTCTGGATCACGCTCAACGTTCCGGCCTCGGCGCGCAAAGGGCTCTACAGAGGTTCGCTGAAAGTCAAGGCCGTTTTCGCCGACGGCGGAGAAACTTCCGGCGAGGTTCCTTTCGGGCTGGAGGTTTTCGGGTTTTCGCTTCCCGACACCGCCACGCTCAAATCGTCTTTCGGCATCAATCCGGTGCAGCTCGGGAAATGGCACCACGCCCGCAGCGACGCCGAGAAACGGGAAACGCTCGATCGCTACTACCGCGTGTATTCGGCCTACCGCATTTCGCCGGGACGGCCGGCGCCGTACGACGACTGGGAGCCGAAGTGGGACAAGTCCGCCGGGGCCGACCGGCCGGAAAAGTGGGAGCCGGTATTCAACTGGGCCGGGTGGGACGCGGCGATGGAGAAGGCTTTCAAAGTCTATCGTTTCAACGCTTTCAACATGAAGCCGTGGCGTTTCTGGAGCGGTTTCGGCGATGCGTTCAGCAAAAGCGACATCGCCGGCATCGGCGCTGACCATCCGGCGTATCCGACGCTGCTGCGCAAGTACCTCAAGGGAGTCGGCGATCATCTGCGCGAGAAGGGCTGGACCGACAGGGCGTACATCTACTGGTACGACGAGCCGACGGTGAAATCGTATCCGAACGTGATCGAAGGCATGAATCTTCTCAAAGAGACGATGCCGGGCGTGAAGCGGCTTCTGACGGAACAGCCGGAGGCGGCGCTGCTGGGCCACACGGACATCTGGTGCCCGATGCCGCACTATATGCACACGGAACACGAGCAGACCTGCCGCGACGCGGGAGAGGAATTCTGGTGGTATCTCTGCACCGAACCCAAGGCGCCGTATTTCGGAGAGTTCATCGACCGCGCCGGAGCGGAACTGCGTCTGTGGGGCTGGGCGTCGTGGAAGGCGAAGGTGAAAGGGATTTTGATGTGGACGAGCGCCTACTGGACGAGCGCGGCGGCGTATCCCGATCCGAAGAAACCGCAGAATCCCTACGAGGACGCGATGTCGTGGGTGAGCGGCGGACAGGCGGGACCGGGCGAGCGCAAGCCCTGGGGCAACGGCGACGGGCGCTTCATCTATCCGCCTTTGAAGTGCATCGAGACCGCCGGCAGGAGCGATGCGGCGTTCATCGCCGAAGAGCCGGTGCCGACGCAGCGTCTGGCGATGGTGCGCGACGGCGTGGAGGATTATGAATATCTCGCCATTCTCGCTTCGCTCGCCCCCGGTCATCCTCTTCTCGAGGTGCCGGATGAAATCCACCGCACGGACACATCCTACAATATCGATCCCTCGGCGATGGAAAAGCGCAGGCTGGAGATCGCCCGCGCCATCGGGAAAGCTTTACGGAAGTAACGGGGAGTAACGACATGAAGACGCTCGTGATTGCAGTTTTCGCCGCTTTGGGCGCGACGGCATGCGCTTTTGCCGACGTTTACCGGTGGATAGCGCAGGACGGCAGATGGAGCGACGCGAAGAACTGGCGCAA
>JAFVZE010000391.1 GCA_017508315.1 Kiritimatiellia bacterium
CGGATAGTCCGGCGGCATCGAGTTCATCGGGTGGGTGATCACCGGCAGATCGTTGCGGTGGACGGTAAGTTTGATATCCGGAAACGCCGCCTGCAGGGCGTTGACCGCTCCGATGTGGTCGAAATGGGCGTGCGTGAGCAGGATCCCCGCCGGCACGAGGCCTTTTTTCCCCAATAGCGAGATTATGCGCTCCGCTTCGCCGCCCGGATCGACGATCCAGGCGCGTCCGTTTTCGGAAAGGATCGATGTGTTTACGTCAAAGCTTCCGGTGCCTATGGTCAGTCTTTCCATGTTTTTTCTCCGTTGCCGGTTTTCTTTCCGCAACCGCGGCGACGGCTTTTCTGGCGGTTGCGAACGCCAGAGTCAGATTGTAGCCGCCGGTCGGGCCGTCGATGTCCATCACTTCACCGGCGAAATACAGTCCCGGGACGATTTTCGATTCCATCGTCGCCGGGTCGATTTCTTTCGTGTCGACTCCGCCGAGCGTGACGATCGCCTCCTTCACCGGGCGCGCTTTCAGGTTGTGAAACCGCAACCGTTCCCTGCCGAGCCACACTTCGATCTCGAAATTACCGGGATTCGAATGGGCGATGAAGCGCTGGCAGTTGTAGACCGCGGCGCCCGAAAGGCCGAAAGCCTCGCAGTCCACTTCGCCGCGATGTTCGTAGAGCGTGCGTCCGTCGGGCGAGATCACCCGGGCGCGGGAGTCCTCGAAGCGCGCGCCGGCGCGGGAGGTTATCCGGCGTTCGGGCGTCTCCAGTCCGATAAGCCCGCTGCGGAAGGGAATGACGCGATGTCCAAGGGCGCGGGCGAATTTCTGGCCGTCGCCGACGCTGCCGGTTTTCGGGTAGCTCACGCCGCCCGTGGCGACAAGCACGTTCTTCGCGTACAGGGCGAAGTTGCGCGTCTCCACGGCGAAGCCGCCGTCGTCAAGCCGGGAAACGGCGGTTACCGGACAGTTGGTGATTACGGGGAAGGAACTGTCGCGCAGGATGTCGCCGAAGGCGTGGACGATGGTCGAGGCCTGTCCGTTGGCGGGAAACATCCGTGCATCGGCCATGCGGCGCAGAGGTATGTTGAGCGATTTGAACCCGGCGATGATTCTGCGCGGCGGACATTCGCGCACGGCGCGCTCCACGAAGGTTGCGGTGGAGTGGGGGTTGCCCGGCAGTTTCAGGTCGCGCAGGAAGTCGTCGGGACCGATGTCTTTGGTGAAATTGCATCTTCCGTTCGCGGTCATCAGCACTTTAGATCCGAGCCTCGCTTTGCGCTCGATCAAAACGGCGCGCAGTCCGCGCTCGGCGGCGGCGACCGCGGCGAACATTCCGGCGGCACCGCCGCCGACGATTGCTAAATCGGCATTCTCACAACTTTCCGTCATGGCGGCGATTATATCAAATCTTCGGGGTTTCTGCGGGCATGCGTGATGCGCTTGCGTCCCGCCGGCGTTGCGTTCAGATTTTTGAACTTCCGCATTGAAACGCCGAAATGCTTCTTGAACGCCACTTGCGCCGATACCGTCGAGCGGAAGCCGGCCATCGCGGCAGTTTCGCCGACGGTCATGTCGGATTTCACGAGGAGATCGCTTAAAAGACCGAGCCTGTATTTTCTCAGCTCTTTCCCGGGCGAGCTTCCGATTACCGCGCGGAAATGGATTTCAAGGAGACGGCAGGAGATGTTCAGGCGTTTGGCCATTGCCGTAACGGTAATTCCGTCCCGGGCATGATTGCGGATAAGCTGCATTGCCGCTGAAACGATTCGTTTGCGTCCGTCGATATCGCTGGTCGATTCTCTCGGTATCAGGTTCAGGATCCCGTAGGAGAAGGTCTTGGTCCTGGACCGGCGTTTTCCGTTCATGGCTTTGTCCAGTTCCGCGGCCGCGAGAAAACCTGCTCCTTCAAAGTCCGGATGAATGCTTGAAATCGCGGGATGGATCGTTTCGCAGAGATCCAGCTCGTTGTCTACGCCGAGTACCGCAATCTGGCTGGGGATCTGAACGCCGGCATTGCGGCAGGACCGGTACAGTTCTCTGGCTTCTTCATCGGCGAATGCGAAAATTCCGCACGGCTTCGGCAGCATTTTCAGCCAGTTTCCGGTCTCCCGGGTTAAGGTGGTCCAGCTGCCCTGCGCCGTCGACGGTTCGAAAGATGAGAAGGTCGCCTTGTGGCCGGACGCTTCTTTGCGGAAGGATTCCCGCCGCAGTCGTGAGTGCTCCGCCTCCCGGTTCGACGAGCAGCCGTAATACGCAAGATGGCTGTAGCCGCGCTCGATGAAATGCCGAGCGGCGGCGCACCCGATTTCGCGGCCGTCAGAAACGATGCGAACGTCGGGAACGATGCGCGGATCGGGGAAGTCTATTTCCGCCAGCGCGATGTTTTTTGCGTTGCCTGTGAGGCGCAGGACATCTATGCAGACTTCGGGCGAAGAGTAGATTATTCCGTCCGGACTCCACCCTTTTACGGCCGAGCGCAGGTCCTTGCGGAAGGTTCTCGAGGAGGTGTTCAGTATGCGGATGTCCCAGTCCGGCCGGTTTTCGGCGAAGCGGAGCGCGCCGTTGAGATGTTCGTGGTCGGATTTGTAGTTGCGGCTGAGCAGAATGCACACGCGTTTGGTTTCAGTAGAGTCCATCGCCGATATTTTATCATTTGCGGATGATGGCGTCATTCGCAAAATTAAATGTTTTTATTCGTAATTTTAGATTGTCGGCAAGTGAGATATTGTGTATAATTCGAAACAGAATCATTGAGGATAAAAAACGGAGGGTTGGCATGTGCCGCAGATTGGTATTTGCGTTTCTTGCGTTTTCGGTCGCGTTTTCGGTCGCTGGCGCCGAACTGCCGTGGCGGTTTGAGGGTGACGTGTCGCGCGGTCCGGCGACATTCGGAGTATCCGCGGAGCCCGCGGAGGATTTCGATACGCTTGTTTGTTCGCACGTCAGCGCCGGGTTCGAGGAAGGGTTTCGGCTGTTTGATACGCTGCTGTGGACGCAGAAGTGTTCTGAAGGTTTGTCTGGGTGGCGGAAGTTTTCAAGTCTTCCTCCCGTCGGGATCTTTCTTTTTGTCAGGTAATTTTCAACGAGCTATAAACAAGGAGTTCATTGTTATGAAATATGCGATTATATCCGCTTTGGTTGCGGGTTCGGTGTTTTCCGGCGCGGCGGCGCCGCGTGTGGACACGTTCGATGTCACGATGTCGCAAGATCCCCATTCGAGGGTAGTCACCGTTATGTATACGCTGAAAGAGGAGCCCGGCGTCATCACGCTGGATATTCAGACGAACAACGCCGCCGGAGGCTGGGCCTCGATCGGGGACGGCAATATCCGGCTGCTTGGCGGGGCCGTCAACCGACTTGTCGATGAACTTGACGTGCAGCAGACCATAACCTGGCATGCGGCGCAATCCTGGGGCGGCCGGAAGATCGCAGCCGAAGACATCCGGGCGGTCGTCAAGGCATGGGCGACGAATGCGCCGCCGGATTATATGGTGGTCGATCTTGAAGAGCCTTTTGCGGTTTTTTATTATCCGAGCGAAGCGGCGCTTCCGCGTCCGGTATCCGACCGTATCTACAAAACCGGCAAACTCGTCATGCGCAAGGTTCCCGCGGCGGGGGTGATCTGGAGAATGGGCATCTCCGACGCCGATGACCAGACGCCGCATTATGTCCAGCTCGGAGAGGATTATTATCTGGGCGTGTACCCGCTTACCCGTCAGCAGTACTATCTGATGAATAATAAGGTCAATGCCTCGTACGGCTATGAGCGCGCCGAGACCGCCGAAGGCGAGGATGAACGCAGCCGCGCCTGCGGAGCGCTTTCGTTCGCGTCGCTTCGTGGCTCGTTAAAGGGGCTTGAATGGCCGAACGGTGCGCGTCATGAGGTCGATGCTGGTTCCGCGATCGACAGGTTGAGGAAAATGACGGGATTGTTCTTCGACCTGCCGACGGAGGCGCAGTGGCAGTTCGCGTGCCGCGCCGGCAGCGGCAGCGATCTGTATACCGGCAAAGACTATTCGGAAGCGGAGGTGGCCCGGCTTGCATGGTTTGACACCAACAGCAAGGTGATGACGGCAGCGGGAACCGAAAAGTCCGGTACGCATGAGGTGGGGTTGAAACTGCAGAATGCATGGGGTTTTTACGACATGCTCGGCAATGTTTCTGAACTTTGTCTTGACCGGTACAGCATTGTAAACTACACCGGGAATGCGTCCGATGTCATGAAAAATCCCGAAGGCCCGGAGGATGCTGCGGCGACTTCCCGCGTCTGCTGCGGAGGTAACGCATGGTATTCCAATAATCGTTCGTTCTTCACTTCCGGGGCTCGGCTCGAGTTCAAGACGACGAGCGATCCTTACTACAGCAATTATTACGGTGCGCGTCTGTGGGCGCCTGCACATGCCGTAAAGTGACTGCCCGGGATACGACGGTTTGATCCAGATTCAAGGAGGTTGTGGTGTTTCGAAGTATGTTGCTGCTGGCGGTCCTCTCCGCCGCCGGTGTTGACGCCGCCGAGCCCGATGTTGGGCACGTCATCCGCTGCGAAGGGGAATATCCGTGGCATCTTCAGGGGGTCGCCGGCGACGGCGAGAATCTGTACTGGTCCTTCAGCGACCGCGTGATCAAAACCGACAAGACCGGGCGGGTGCTGAAATCCTCGCGGCCGGACAAGCTCCACTGGGGGGATTTGTGCGTAAAAGACGGTGTCGTTTACGTGGCGGTCAACCGAGGGAAATTCAACGAGGAGAGCGGCGCGGTAAACTCGGTGTTGGCGCTTTCGTCCGAAACCCTTGAAACGCTCTGGACGAAGAGTCTGCCCGAGGTGGTTTACGGCGCCGGAGGTATCGCCTGCGGCCCCGGCGGTTTTTACGTCGTCGGAGGACTGCCGAAAACGCACAAGTGCAATTACATTTACGTCTACACGCCGGAATTCAGGTTCGTCCGCCGCATAACGCTTGAAACCGGCTATACGATGCTTGGGATTCAGACGATCGATTTCGTCCGCGGAGAGTGTTTGCTTGGAGTCTATCCTTCGCCGGGCAAAAGTTCAATCGGGATGCTTCGCTGTCCGAACGATTTTTCTTCGTGCGAAGAATTGCCGCTGGGCGGATACTGCGGGATGGTTGATTTTCGCGGCCGTTTCTTTCAGGCTCGCGCCGAATGCGTCGACGGCGACGATAAACGTCAGAAGGGGGTGCTTTACGCGGCGAATCTGCCGGCGCCGGGAAAAGGAGTTTTCAAGGGCGGGAAATGGAAGTCTTTCAAATATGCGGTCCCCGATAAAACGCCGGTTGTTTTCGGAGGCTGGAGCCGCGCCGACGGGGTCATGGCCAGGGAATACTGCTTTTATCTGGATGTTCGTTATGCTGACGGAACCTGGCGATGGGGTGTGCAGGCCGACTGTCGGCCTGGAACTCACGGCTGGGAGAAGGCGGCGGATGTCTTTGTCCCGGACAAGCCGGTTTCGGAGATATTGTTCTACGCGCTGAACCGCGGCGGTACCGGAAAGGCTGAATTCAGAGATTTGTTCCTGCGCAGGACGTCGGCGAACGAAAACGTCTGCGAAACCGCCGTTTCGGATTTCCCGCGGTCGACCGACGAGGTGGTGCTGGCGATCGGTCTTCAAAACGGACGGCGGACGGTCCGGGAATTCCGCCGTCCCGGCCGGGCTCCGCGGCGGCACGTGAAATCGGTCCGGGAAAACGGTTTTGCGGTCTGGACGGCGGATTCGATGCGCAAAGTAACTCCGCTTACTTTCCCTGTCGCCGAAGAGGTGGCGTCTCCTGCGGTCGAGATTGAGTTGGCGGCTAACGAGAGCGAATCGGCCCAGATATTGGTTTCGGCCGGTTTCGGCGGCGGATTGCAGAATGTGACGGTTGAAATCGGAAGCCTGAAAGATCGCTCCGGGGAGCTTTTCTGCGGCGAGACCAAGTGGGAACGGGTCGGATACGTCCCGCGAGAATTTGGCGGATACCGGCATCCGCTTTCTCCTTGCGCCGATGAGCGTTGGATACCTGATCCGCTGTTGCCGGCCGCACCGTTCAAGGTCCGCGGCGGGAGCACCCAGGGGGTCTGGCTGACATTCAAGGCTTCGTCGGCTGCGAAAGCTGGGATTTATTCCGGCGAGGTGCGGCTTCTGGAGAACGGAAATGAAAAAGCCAGAGTGCCGGTTTCGGTCCGGGTTCGGGGATTTTCGCTGCCGCATGAATTCGGATCGCGGTATTCAGTGTCGGTTCTGGACCGTTTTACGGAAAAGATGTACGGTCGGGAGCGCTTCCGGGAGATGCGCCTGCAGACCCGGGATGTCATGCTTGAGCACCGACTGCCCTATGACGACATAAACCGGCTGGACCTGCCCAGAATCGAGGATCTCGAGTACGCAAGGAAAAAGGGTGCAAGGCTGTTCAACATTCTTGATATTCTGCCGCCGGCAGGTCCGGATGCGCAGATCGTCTACGACGCGCCGGCGGACGTGTACGCTTCGGAAGAGTTTTACGAAAGCTATAAAGCCCGCATCGCTCCGTTCGTCAAGGAACTTGAAAGGCGCGGACTTCTGGACGGCGCGTACGTATACGGATTCGATGAACTGGAAAAGTCGCACTATCCGGCGATGGAGATTTTTATCAATCGTTTCCGCCGCGATTTTCCGACGATTCCCGTGCTGTCTACCGCCCGCATATTCGACGATCTGTCTGCCGGCGAAACCAACGGCGCCGAGCGTCTCGCCGTCGACTGGCTGTGTCCTCATACTCAGAAGTACGACCCGGTACTTGCCGGGAGGCTTCGCGCGGAAGGCCGTAAGGTGTGGTGGTATACCGCATTGGGGCCGACGTATCCGTACGCTAATTTCGCTGGGCTTGAATTTCCGTTTGAGGACGGTCGGCTGCTCGGCTGGATGACGCACCGGTACCGCTCCGACGGTTTTCTGTACTGGGCGGCCAATTTCTGGGAGGCCGAGAATTCTCCGATCGATGAAAATGATGTCTTCTGCAGCTGGAAAAGTTCGGTCGGCAACGGCGTGCACGGAGACGGGGTGCTGCTTTATCCCGGTCGAAACGGTATATTGCCTTCGATCCGGCTGGCGATGGTCCGCGACGGCGTTGAAGATCTTGAGCGCATGCAGCTGGCGTCGGCGAAGACGAGCCGACGGGAGGTGGATGCGCTCAGCGGCGGAATAATCCGCTCGCTCGTTGATTTTTCCCGTGACGCTCCGGCGATCAGGAAAGTGCGCGAACAGATTGGAGATCTGATCTCCCCGGGGGAAGGGAAGGGTTTGTGCCGTCTAAGGCCGGGCGCGGTCGAGATCGTCGTCGGGGAGGATGCGCAAGAGCCGCTGCTGATCGCGGCCGGAGAGCTGCGTTTTTTTCTTGCCAAGATTCTGGGATCTGAACCGGAGATCGTGCGTTCTCCCGGCGGCGGGAAGACCTGTATTTTTCTCGGTGTCGGCCGATGGACCGCCGCCGCCGGGCTTTCGCCGGCGAGGCTGCCGCGGGATTCTTTCGAAATCAAATGCGACGGTAAAAACGTCTATATCGCCGGAACTGACGGGACCGAGAAGAATCCCGAGGCGAACTGCTATCTCGGGAAGGAGTGTCTTTGGCAGGCGCAGTTCGAACGCGGGACTTTGTTCGGGGTATACGAGTTTCTCGAACGGTTTGCCGGCGTGCGGATGTATTTTCCCGGCGAACTCGGCACGGTAGTGCCCCGAAAGGGTTTTCTTAATGTTCCGCAGGTGTCTTTTTCCCGGACTCCGGCCTACAGCGTCCGGCGCTGGGGATACGCCGACGGCAGTGTGCCGAAAGAGCTGCTCGGCGAATTCGGCGGCGACGAGACCGCCTTCAAGCGGATGAATTTTTACCGTCTTCGCGGAGAGACGGCATATATTCCCTGCTGTCACGGACAGAACAAGTTCCGGCCGGCGGCGCGATTTGCCAAGACGCATCCCGAATATTTCGTTATGCTTCAAGACGGATCGCGCTGGACCGAGCCCGGACAGGCGCAGGGGCATTTCGGACAGGTTTGCCAGTCGTCGGCGTTCTGGGATGAGATGTTCAAGGATATCGTCAGCAGATTCAAAGGGGAGGATCCCGCACTTCGCGGAGTTCCCGCGGAAGAGGGCGGCGGATTCGCGTGGGGAAGATGTTTTTTAGGCAGGTATGTCGATGTGATGCCGCAAGACGGAATGGTTGCGTGCCGTTGCGCCGGATGTCAGGCGGCGTATGTACGTAAGGAGGACGTGGATTATGCAACCGAGCTTGTCTGGTC
This sequence comes from Kiritimatiellia bacterium, assembly GCA_017508315.1. GTDB lineage: Bacteria > Verrucomicrobiota > Kiritimatiellia > RFP12 > UBA1067 > UBA1067. The sequence continues at coordinate 8,258 of JAFVZE010000391.1, forward strand.
GCGGACGGCCAGGCTTGGAGAGCGGCTGCAGGCGGCGGGGGTGGATTGCCGTCTGGTGCTGGAAGCGTATGTTCCCTACGGCAGAATTCCCGGGCCGGAGATTCGCCTGCCGGCAAATGTCGACGTGCAGGTTTCGCGGGCCGGACCGTGGTCAAGGTGTACTCCGGAGACGCTTCATCGCCATAATGCCGAGATCGCGGCATGGGCGGAAAAGATCGGGCACAAAGTCTGGTTGTGGGTTTACCCGTGCAAGGTGGCGTGTTTCAACGTCGAAATGCCGGACGTTCCGCAGATGACTCCGCGCGCCTGGGGGGAGTATTTTAAAACGCTTTCAGGCTCGATTGTAGGTGCGTTTGCGGAGTCGGAGTCGGATCGATGGTTGTATAATTATCTCAATTACTATGTGTTTTCCCGCGTCTGCCGTGATGCCGATACCGACGTCGATGCGGTTCTGGACGAGCATTACCGGCTGATGTTCGGACCGGGCGCGCCGTATATGAAACGATTTTTCGAATCGCTCGAGGATAAGTGGATAAGGGAAATCGTGGTTGATGTGCGCGACTCGCCGCTTGGACCTGCGGTTGCCAAGGCGCCCGGCCGGAAGGAAGTTTGGACACGGGTTTTCCCGCCTGAGGTGCTTGCCGGGTATCGCGAGTGCCTTGATCGCGCGGCGGCCAAGGTTGAGGAAGGGTCGCTGGAGTCCCGTCGCATAGCGCTTTTTCGCCGGGAGTTTTTCGAACCGATGCTGAGGGCCGCTTCCCGATGAGACCGTTTTTTCTCGGCCCGATCGTGCGTTCGATCGGCCAGAATTTTTTTGCCCGTTTGAGTGTCATATCCGCGAAAATTTGATATACTATCACAAACAACGCCGGGTTGGCACAGTGGCGACTGCGCCTCATTTGTAATGAGGAATTACCAGGGGTTCGAGTCCCTTACCCGGCTCCATTTTCAGTACAGGAGGCATGAGCCGTGATTGAAACCATATTCACCGAGGCCGCGCCC
>JAFVZE010000392.1 GCA_017508315.1 Kiritimatiellia bacterium
CGGGATTCAGTTGACGTCGACGGATGCGCGGGTGGTCGGATGCCGTTTTGTGAATTCGCGTTCGCTGTCATTTGTGAACTGCCGTAATGTGGAGGTTGCCGATAACGTCTTTTCCTGTTTGGATATGGGCCTTTATTTTCTCAATTCGCCAGGATCACGTGCGGAGCGTAATGTGTTTGTTGCGGATTCCGGTGCAAAAAAGGGCATTGAATTCGCCAATTCTCTGCGTTGCGAAGTGATTCACAATCGCTTTGACGGGCTTGCAACGGGTGTATTTGCTCGTACCGGCGCATCGTATGTGATAATCGCCGGGAATGTGTTTGAAAAATGCACAAAGCCGTATCGCGCCGTCGAATCCAAGGGAATCATCGTCGTTGATTGAACGTGAGATCGCAAACAAAGGATCTTTGCTGTTTTGGGATCTTGGCGAAGGTTTTGACGACTGTTGTGACGCTGCGATCTCGATATGCTCCGGAAATAGCGGGGACACCGGCGTCTGTTTGTGAAACCGCTTGAACCGATGGATTATTTGCTCGTTTTGTTTGTATATCGTAACTTGAGAATTCTATGCGGAATATTTTAGTGCGCTGAAATCTGGTAGCGCAGGCGGATTGGAGAGGGCGAAGCGCGGAGGACATTTTTTTGGGGACACACCCCAAAAACCTTAGGGTTTTCGTGATTTTTGGGCTTCGGGCTCGCCTCTGCGGCAGTTGCGGCGGCATCTATCGTGCCAAGAGATCTTCGCCTGTCCGAAACCACCGCATTTTGCAAAATCCGGTGGTAAACAGTTGTAGTGAGAATCAAAAGCGGAACATTTAAAAAGTGGGGCCCGCTAAAGTGTTATGCCGCAATCCCAGCCGGTAAATGTGATATACTATCCTAAAAAATATACATTATAAAAATTCTACGGTATGAAGAATTCAAATCAAATCCGTTCGTCCGCGATGCGTTGCAGCGTCAGTCATGTGTGCAGGACTCGCCTTTGCCGATTTCAAAGTCGACCGTTCGGTGATGTCCGAAGAATACTGGAAAATCTGGAACGATGACGCGCAGGCGAAGATCGACGCCGATATCGAGAAATACCGCAAGGCGGACGCCACGGTGGAAATCGAAGCCCCCGACGGCGCGGAAGTGTCGATCGAGCAGAAAACGCATGCGTTTTTCTTCGGCGCGCACATCTTCAACTTCAATCAGCTCGGCAAGAAAGAGTGGAACGACCGCTACAAAGAGCTGTACGGAACGCTCTTCAATTCCGCGACGGTGGCGTTCTACTGGCGGACGCTTGAGCTTTATCCGCACGCGCCGCGTTTCGAGGAGCGCTACGAGGATACCGAGAATTTCTGGAACTCCTGCCCGCAGCCGAAAGATCAGGCGCACTGGCGCCGTCCCGCTCCCGATCCTGTGATCTCGTTCCTGCGTCACCGCGGCGTGCGTATCCACGGGCACCCGCTCGTGTGGGGAAACAACCACTGGCACACCCCCACATGGCTCTGGGATGATTTCTGCCCCGAGTCGGAAAAGGTCGCGCTGCAGCGGGCCGCCGGAGTGAAGATCCCCCGTCAGGATTTTCGCAAGCCCATATGCGCGTGCGACCGTGCGTACACGGCGCAATGGCATGCCGCCTGGAAGAAAGTTTACGAGCGGCTTTCCGACGAGGAGATCGCGAAGCTGATCCCCGTTTTTCTCGCGACGCAGGAGCGGATGTATGAAGAGCGTATCCGCAAGATCGGCGAGCGTTACGGCAGCCGCGTCGATTCCTGGGATATCGTGAACGAAAGCGCGACCGATTTCAACATTTTCGGGCGAAAAGCCGTGCGCGGCAAGCCGTTCGACCGCAGCTACTACGGCCCCATGCCGGCCGATTACGCCTACAAATCGTTCGTCTGGGCCGAGAAGTATCTTCCCGCCTCGGCGTGGTTCAACCTCAACGATTACAACATGGAGCCGTTTTTCGATCAGGCGAAAGATCTTATCGCCAACGGAGCGCGCATCGATGTGATCGGCTCGCAGATGCATCTTTTCAACCCGGCGGAAAGCGTGAATATTTCACTCGGAAAAGGTCCGCGGCATTTACGCCCCGAAGGAGTCGCCGAGCGATTCAGGATCGTTTCACAGGCCGATCGGCCGATTCATCTTTCGGAAATCACCATCACCGCGCCTGACAATTCCGTCCGCGGACAGATGGTTCAGGCCATCATCACGCGCAATCTCTACCGCGCGTGGTTTTCGGTCGAAAAGATGAACGGCATCACCTGGTGGAATGTGGTAGACGATTGCGGAGCGCCGGGCGAGCCGTCGATCTCGGGCCTTTTCACCCGCGATATGCGGCCTAAAACCGCGTATTACGCGATGAACGATCTCATCCACCGCGAATGGAAAACCAAAACCCGCGCCAAGGCCAAGGACGGCAAGGTTTCGTTCCGCGGTTTCCGCGGCCGCTATCATCTCAACTGGAAAAACGCCGACGGTACATCCGGTTACAGATCGGTTGACGTAAAATAAGTGTTTTGTTCATCGATGTGCGATTTAAGGCGGTGTCATGCGCTCGCGCGGGCGTTATTATCTGCCGTTCGCGACAAAGCGCGATTTAAAAGCACGGCGTGAAAGCGGTGACGGTAAATGGTATAATGGCGCGAAGTTCCTCGAAAGGAGTTGAAGGACTATGGAAGTCAAAGGAGTTTATATAGTAGATCGGCTCGAGCATCTCGCCGATTGCGTCGGCATTTCCCCCGCGTTCGCCAAGGCGGTTGAATTTCTCGAAAAGAACGATCTGAATTCGCTTGCCGCCGGCCGCCACGAGATCGACGGCGACAATTGCTTCGCAATCGTCAACGACGAGGCGGAACTGGTCGCGCCCGCCGAACGTAAGGTAGAAGTGCACCGCGCCTATTTCGACATCCAGATTCCGCTTTCCGGCGAGGAAACCTACGGCCTTGCCGAATTCGATTCCGCAGCCGCCGGTTCTTTCGACGAAGAGAAGGACATCGGCTTTTACGACCAGAAGGTTGTGCCGGTCACGCTTAAGCCGGGCGAATTCGCCGTTTTCCATCCGCAGACCTGCGCCCACGCTCCGGCATGTTCGCTTACCGGTCCGCGCAAGATCCGCAAAATCATCATCAAGGTGAAAGCGTGAAGAACATCCAGATTCTGCCGTCGCTGCTCGGCGCCGATTTCGGGCGTCTCGCAGACGAAATAAAACGCGCCGAAGCATCCGGCGCCGACGCGCTGCATCTCGACATCATGGACGGTCATTTCGTGCCGAACATTTCGTTTGGCCCCGATGTCGTCGCGCTCGCAAAGCGGGTCGCGCCGGAATTTTACCGCAATGTCCATCTGATGATGACGCGCCCCGATCTCTATCTCGACAAGTTCGCCGCCGCCGGTGCTCAGACGATACAGATTCACGTCGAAGCCGACTGCGACATCGCCGCGACATTGGAGCGCATCCGCGCTCTCGGTCTTCGCAACGCGATCGTCGTCAACCCCGAAACGCCGGTCGAAAAATCGGAACCGTATCTCGACAAGGCGGACGAGGTTCTGGTGATGACGGTTCATCCCGGCTACGGTGGGCAGAAGTTTATTGCCGGGTGTCTTTCAAAGGTTTCCCGCCTGCGCTTGATGCGTTCGGAACTTGATATAATGGTCGACGGCGGCGTCAACGGCGAAACTGCGGTGATGGCGGTATCGGCGGGGGCGAATATGCTCGTCGCCGGAAGTTATCTTTTCGGCAAGGCGAACATGAAGGAGGCGGTAGATGACATGCGTCGTAATACCAACGTATGACGAAAAAGACAATGTAACGCCGATGGCTGAGGCCGTGCTTGCGCAGGGCGAAGATATCCATATCCTTTTCGTGGACGACAATTCGCCCGACGGCACCGGTGAGGTGATCGATTCGCTCGCGGAGAAGAATGAGCGCGTCCACTGTCTGCACCGGACGAAAAAGGAAGGACTTGGCCGGGCATACGTCGCCGGTTTCATGAAGGCGATGGAGCTCGGCGCGGACGATGTGATCCAGATGGACTGCGACTTTTCGCACAACCCGAAAGATATCGCGCGGCTTTTGGCGGTCAACGCCGATCTGGTGATCGGCTCTCGCTACGTGAAGGGCGGCTCCACTCCAGGCTGGCCGTTCAAACGGCGGCTCATTTCCCGCGCCGGCGGCGTTTTCATCCGCACGGTGACGGGAATGCCCATCGCCGATCCGACCGGCGGCTTCAAGCGCTGGCGCCGCGCCGCTCTCGAAAAAATGGACTTGCCGAGCGTCGAGAGCAGCGGCTATTCCTTTCAACTGGAAATGAACCACCGCGCTTGGAAGCGCGGCCTTGAAATCGCCGAAACGCCGATTTCATTCACCGACCGTGAACGCGGCTATTCGAAAATCACGCCGGGAATCGCGCTCGAGTCGATCAAGATCGCGCTCAAACTGCGCTTCGGCGGAAAGTGAGGGATTCCGTGATTGGGATGAGAGTCGGCTTCGGCTATGATTCGCACCGCTTCGCCGAGGACGAGCGCAAACTTGTTCTCGGCGGCGTGGAATTTCCGGGCGAAAAAGGATTGAAGGGACATTCAGACGCGGATGTCCTAATTCACGCGATAATCGACGCGCTTCTGGGCGCCGCCGCGCTCGGCGACATCGGCTCGCATTTTCCGGACGCCGACGAGAAATGGCGCGGCGCCGATTCGGCGCGGCTTCTGGAAGCGGTCGTGTCGGAAGTCTGCGCGGCGGGTTATGAGATCGGCAACATCGACGCGACGGTGATCTGCGAGCGGCCGCGCATCGGCGGCAGGATCGGGGATATCCGCGAGCGGCTTGCCGCGATTATGGGGATCGATGTCGCTACGGTGAGCGTAAAAGGAAAGACCAACGAGCGGATGGACGATATCGGCGCGGGCATGGGAATAGCCGTTCACGCCGTCTGTCTCATAACTTCCGGAAAATGAGGCGCATCGTTTTCGCATTTGCGGCGTTCATGTTCTCGCTTGGCTGCTCCGAACAAAGAGCGGAGCGTTTGGAATGGACGACGATGGGAACCGTGGCGGCGGTACAGTTCAAAGGCGGCGATTCGGATGCCGGTCGCGAGGCCGTTGGCGCCGCGCGGGAGACGTTCCGGGAAGTCGAAAAACTTCTGAATGCGCATGATCCGGACAGCGAACTTAATAGACTCGCCAAGTTCCCGGATGAAGAGATCCTGCGCCGGTGCGATCCTGAGGTGCGCGACTGTTATGCCGCGGCGTTCCGGCTGCGCGACTTGACCGGCGGCAGATTCGATCCGAGGTGGAGAGGGCCGGGCACGCTTGATCTTGGGGCGATAGCCAAGGGTTTCGCCGTCGATCTCGCCTGTGAAAAGATTTATGCGGGGAAAGGCGAAACGCTCGTCGATCTCGGCGGGAATCTGAAGGCTGTTTCCGGACGGTGGCGCACGCTTGTCGCGAAAACGGCGCAGACGCTCGTTCTGACCGGCGGCATGGCCTGCGCCACGAGCGCCGAATACTTCCGCGGCAGTCACATCCGCGACGCCAAAAGCGGCGCGCCGGTAAAACGGTCCCGACATTCGGTTACAGTGGTGCATCCGTCATCGGCGATGCTCGCCGACGGCCTTTCGACCGTGATGTTCATCTTAGGCCGCGAACGCGGAGAAGATTTTCTGCGCCGTTTCCATCCCGAGGCCCGGGCGATATGGTCGCAGCACGATGAAACCCCTTAAGGATTTGAAGATATGAAAAATTCACGCAGAACCGCCGCCTTCATTATTGCCAGATGGATCGTCACCGGAGACTTTCCTTCGAATATGCTGCCGGAAAGCGGCCCCGACAGGTCGTTCGTGCAGGATCTCGTCTACACCACGCTCCGGCGCTTCCGTCCGCTGCGCAAGGTGCTGGGGGCGCTGATGAAGAAGTGGCCGAAAGGTGAGATGGAGGCGCTTTTGTACGTCGGCGCCGCGCAGGTGCTCTACATGGACGACGTGCCGGATTTCGCGGCGGTGAACGAAACCGTGGAAGCGGCTAAGGAATGCGGCAATCCGAACATCGTCAAAGTTGTCAATGCGGTTCTGCGCAATCTCATAAGACGGCGGACGGAGTTTCTCGCCATGCTCGCGGATGCGCCGGTCGACGAGCGCGAGAGTTTTCCGGGCGCGCTTTACCGCAGGTGGGTCGCCCGTTTCGGCGCGGAAGACGCCGAGCGTCTCGCCAGATGGCATAATACGCCGGCGGAGACCTTTCTCGCGTACCCCGGGCGTTTCGAGAAACTGGAGCGGGGAAAAAAGGTGGGCGACGTCGAGGGGTTCGCCGAGGGGAAGTTCATCGTGCAGGATCCGGCCACCCGGACGGCGGTGGAGATGCTTGATGCGGAAAGAGGAGAGAGGGTTTTCGACATGTGCGCGGCGCCGGGCGGCAAGACGATCCAGATCGCCTGGCGGGGGGCGGAGGTGACGGCGTGCGAGATAAAGCCGTCGCGCCGTCGCCGGCTCGTCGAGAATCTCCGCCGGGTCGGGCTCGACGGCAGGGTGAAGGTGGTCTCCTCTCCGGATGAAGTCGCGTCCGGCGGTTTCGGCAAGATTCTCGTGGACGCTCCGTGCTCGAATACCGGTGTTCTGCGGCGCCGGCCCGACGCCAGATGGAACTGGAGCGAAGAGAAACTCGCCGCGCTCGTGAAACTGCAGCGGGAAATACTCGAGCGGGCGGCGGCGATCTGCGCTCCCGGCGGGGTCATAGTCTATTCGACCTGCTCGAACGAGCCGGAGGAGAATCTCGCGCAGGTGGAAGACTTTCTTTCGCGGCACGGAGAATTCACTTTGGCCGGCAGTAAAGAGTCGATTCCGTTCGAGTCCGGCAGCGACGGCGCTTTCGCCGCAAAGCTGGTAAAAGCGGGTGCAAAAATTCCCCCTTGCGCCGAGCGGTGAAAATTTGCTAAATTACCGGCGCGGTGAAAAACCGCAGAGGGAGGAAGTACTAAAAAGGTTCCGTTAGACTTTGAATCCTTCGGCGCGGCGACGCGTTCCTTTCAGAGAAGGGAATATCGCCGCGCACATGAAGAAGCAGGCTGCTGCTGCACGCTGAACGTGCGGCGGCAGCCTTTCTCTTTTTCGCGTGACCTTATGTCACACGCAAATGAACACAAAAGAAAAGGAGGCCCCATCATGAGAAAAGAAACCCCTGCGAAAACCCTCGCGTCGGCTTTGGCCGCGCTGGCGACG
>JAFVZE010000393.1 GCA_017508315.1 Kiritimatiellia bacterium
CGGAACGTGCCGCGCTTGCCGAAAAACGACGTCAGGAGGCGGCGGAGCGCAAGGAGCGTAAACGACAGGCTCGAATTGCCGAACTGCAGACGAATCTTACCGCCTGCGTCGAGACGGTGATGAGATCGAAACGCTGGCCGGAAGATCTCGCCCGGCTCTATCTCCAGCACGAGCTTAACACTTTGATCGGAACCAACACCATAAATGTTATCATCACCCCAGAAAACTAACCACCTTCTCCCTAATACATTCTACCTGCAAGCCGGATGCAAGACTATTGCACCCGGCTTTTCTTTTGATTTCACGATCCTTATCATTCTCATCATTTTGATATAATTTCTCACACCTCATGACAAAATACATTCTTTCCGGCGTCTATCAGGTGAATAGGATTTCGCGGCCGTGGAACAGGAAATTTCCTCCCACGAGATATTCGCGGGCCGTCGGCGAAAAGGCATCGTCGATCGTAATGTGCAGATGCCCCGCGCAAATCGCCTTCAAAAGCGGTTCTTTTTTCAGGTAAGCGATGAAAGACGAGGTTGTCGGATCTTCAATCTGACGTTTGTAGTCGCCTCTGGCCGCGGCTATTGCCGCCGAGCGATACTTTTTGCCGCATCCGCCCCAGAACCGGCAGCTGGCGCGCCATATCTCATCGGTCATGAACGGGACGTGCATGCTCAAAACGATCGGCAGCCCCTTCTTGACCTCCGCATGAAAGCGTTCCACCTGATCCCCGGTCACGAACCCGTATGTCTGCTCGATCGAAACGAAATTCACTCCGCCGACGACGGTCGAATTGAAATGCAGATCGAACGGAAACACTTTCTGAAGCTCCGCCGCGCTCAGGTTGTTGTATTCGCCGGTGTTTCGGATTCTGTCGCCCTCGCTGCGACGCTGGTATTCGTGGTTGCCGGGGCAGCCGAACATACCGGGAGCCTCGCCGAAATACTTCTTCACGAGCTCGTAATTCGCCTCGGTCTGAAAGTCGATGAGGTCGCCGGTATGGAGGACCGCATCGACATTCGACTTCGCCCACGAGAGGGAATCCCTGAGCGCCTCCTCCATGCGCCCGCCGAAAACCGCGGTGCGGCGCTTTGCGAAACCGCGCTTGAATTCCGACTCGCGCCCATCGGCGGCGCAGAGATGGGTGTCGGAGATATGGAGGATCGAAAACGGAGTTTCAAGCCCGACTTTGACGTGGGAATACGCGAGCGAAAGCCGTTCGTGCGGACTGCGGCCTTCGAATACCGCCTGCTCCCCGGCCGCCCTGTCCGCCGCCGCAGACAGACAGCCGGAAAGTCCGGACACGGCGAAGAAACCGCCGGCAGCCCCGATGAAATCACGGCGAGACACATCCATCTTCTTCCCTCCTTCTGTCGATCACTTGGACGATACTCCCATCCGGTAACCGTTGAATCTGCGCGTGTTGTAAAGTTTCTGCTTCGGATCGACCGGCAGACCGAGGGATTTGCGGATGGCGAGAAAATCCTTGACTCCCTCGGGGCCGACCTGATTGATCTTCGCGCCGTGGCCGGCGGCCAGAAGCAGCACCTGACAGTAGGCGTCGGCGTTCTCGGCGAACCATTCGGCCTCCTCGACGTCGCGTCCGCCGCAGACGATGCCGTGGTTCTCCATGAAAATCACATTGGATTTCTTCGCCTCCTTCGAGACCGAATCGGCGACCGCCTTGGAGCCGGGCGTCGCATAGGGGGCGAGCGGGATCTGGTTGAAGAAGATGTCGGCCTCGGGGTTGATGCCGCTGGGAGGAACCTGCCCGGCGAACAGAAACGCGTTGCAGTGCGGCGGATGGCAGTGGATGCAGGCGCCCATGCCGCTCGACTTCATCATCGCGATGTGCACCTTAACCTCGCTCGTGCGCGGGCGGCGTCCGCAGAGCTGCCCCGCCTCCATGTCGACGAGGCAGATATCCTCCTCTTCCATGAAGCCCTTGCAGCAGAGCGTGGGCGTGCACAGCACGAGATCCTCGCCGACGCGCACGGAGATGTTGCCGCCGTTGCCGTCCGTGTAGCCGCGGTTGTAGATGCGTCTGCCCATTTCGCAGATCTGGCGCTTGACGGCGCGAATCGGCGCCGAAACGAAGAACTTGTCGAGTTCTTTGCGGGTCTTGGGCTGAGGGCCGTTCTTCCAGTCGTAGGCGCGGTTCACGAGCGGCGGGTCGATGTAGAGTCTCTTGTCCATGTTTTTTCCTTCTGAGTTTCTGATTTCAACTGTCGGTTCAGCGCGCTATCGCCGCGCGGGCCTCGGCGAGATCCTTGAATTCCCCGGCGGCGATCATCTGCACGATCATGTTGCCGACGGCCGTTCCTTCGGCCGGACCGGCAAAAACTTCAAGCCCCGTCGCGTCGGCGGTGAGCGCGTTGAGATACAGATCTTTCGACCCGCCGCCGACGATGTTGATCGAAGTGTAGGTCTTGCCGGTTATCTCCTGAAGGAGCCTGATGGCGCCGGCATAGCACTCGGCGAGCGACTTGTACACGCACTGGACGAGTTCACCGACGCTGGACGGAGCCTTCCCGTCTTCCGCCGCCGCTTTCATGACCTCCGCGATCATAGAATCTGGGCTCAGGAACCGGGAAGCGTTGGCGTCCACCGTAACCTGATATCCCGAGGCTCCGCGGGCGGCCATTTCGAGATCGGCGAAGGAATATTTCTTCCCGGGCTCGTAGTCGGAAAGCGATTTGAGCGCCTGCGCGCTCTCCTCCGCCACCTTGCCCTCGACATAGCTCACGCCGTTGAGTTCGCGGCGGATGGACTGGATCATCCAAAGCCCCATTATGTTCTTGAGGTAGCGGAAACGGTACCACGCCCCGCCCTCGTTCGAGAAGTTGGCCGCCAGCGACGCTCCGGTCGTGATCGCCTCGGAATTCTCCACGCCGATGAGCGACCAGGTTCCGCTCGAAAGATAAACCGCCTTGTCGTCGCGCGCCGGCACGGCCAGATACGCCGAGCCCGTGTCGTGGCTCGCCGGCAGCACCACCTTGGCGTCGAACCCGACGACCTCGCGGACCGCCGAGGTGAAATTGCCAACGACCGTACCCGGCATCGAGAGTTCGCCGAATATCCTCTCCGGCAGACCGAGTCTGGCGATAAGCTCACCGTCCCAGGTTCTGGTCTTGGCGTTCAAAAGCGAACTTGTCGACGCCTCCGTGTATTCGTTGACCATCTTCCCGGTCAGCACGAAATGGAGATAGTCCGGAATGAACATAAGGCGGCTTGCCTTGTCGAAAACCGCCGGATCCTCGCGTTTGAGGGCGCAGAGCTGGTAAATCGTGTTGTAGACGGCTTTCTGAATGCCGGTTCTGGCGTAAAGCTCTTCAAAAGGCACGATTCCATCGACATACTCCGGCATCCCTTCGGTGCGGCCGTCGCGGTAGGCTACGGCGTCGCTTACCGGAATGCCGACCTCGTCGACAAGCACGAAGTCGACGCCCCAGGTGTCGATACCGACGCTCTCAGGCGTCCAGCCGGCGTCCTTGGCGGCTTTAAGCCCGGCGAGCACATGCCTTGAAAGCGCCTCCAGATCCCAGCATTCGTGGCCGCCGCGCACAATCTGGGAATTTTCGAAGCGGTACACTTCTTCAAGGGTTATCTTGCCCTCTTTGACGTATCCGACGATATGACGGCCCGAACTTGCGCCGATATCAATTGCGATGTGACATTTCATGGTTTGATTATACTCCTGAAAACAGCCGATGATGAAAGATTTTTACGGGCAGAGTTCTTCCGCCAGCGCCGCGAGTTCCTTCTCCGAATCCTCCGACAGGGCGCTCATGATGCGGACGGTATTCTCCGCGAAGGTGATTCCCTTGGAGTTCTCGAACATCCTGCGCATCACCCGCGCCGCCGTCGGAGCCCAGGAGCCGTTTTCGATGAAAGCGATTTTGCGGTTCTGGTACGACCTTTCAAGCAGATTGTCGATGAACGTGCGCATGAACGGAAATATCCCGCCGTTGTACGTGGTCGTGGCCAGCACCAGCGTGCCGTACCGGAACGCGTCCTCGATCGTCTCGTGCATATCGTCGCGCGCGAGGTCCGCAAGCGCCACCTTGGGGCATCCGCGAGCCTTGAGCATATCCGCAAACCTGAGCACTGCCTCTTTGGTGTGACCGTAGACGGACGTGTAGGCAACGGCGATTCCCGGCGACTCGACCCTGTACGAAGACCAGGTGTCGTACTGGGAGATCGCGTGTCCGATCGCCTCGGCAGTGTCGAGAACCGGACCGTGCAGCGGGCAGATGATTTTTATGTCCAGACCGGCGGCCTTCTTGAGCAGCGCCTGCACGGGAGCGCCGAATTTGCCGACGATGCCGAAATAGTAGCGCCGCGCCTCGCAGTCCCACCCTTCGGGATCCTCCACGTCGTTGGCGCCGAATTTGCCGAAACCGTCGGCCGAGAAAAGCACCTTGTCCGTCGTGTCGTAGGTGACGATGACTTCCGGCCAGTGCACCATCGGAGCTTCCACGAACGCAAAAACGTGCCTGCCGGTCGAAAGCGTATCGCCTTCCCCGACGACGATCCGGCGCTCCTCCCAATCGGTGCCGAAGAACCCCTTCATCATCGCGAACGCCTTGGCGCCCGAAACGATTCTGGCCCGCGGGTAGCGCTCCATGAATTTCGCGATGTTGGCCGAATGGTCCGGCTCCATGTGCTGCACGACGAGATAGTCGGGCTCGCGCCCTCCGAGCGCTTTTTCGACGTTGCCGAGCCATTCGTCGCCGAACGCGGCGTCAACCGTGTCGAACACCGCGATCTGATCGTCGAGCACCGCATAGGAATTGTAGGCCATGCCGAGCGGAACTTCGAACTGGCCCTCAAAAAGATCCACCTGATGGTCGTTGACGCCCACATGCCTGATATCTTCGGTTATCTGCATTTTCTTCTTTTTCTCTCTTATGGATTTTCTGGATGTTCAGATTATTGTAGATGTGAAATCCTCGCTCATGCGCACGAACCCCGCCGCCGCGGAAAGCCCGGCTCCGAACCCCGCGACCAGCACACGCTCCGCGCGCAGCGCCGTTCCCGCGCCGTCGGCGGCGGCGAGCGTCAGCGGAACCGACGCGCTGCCGACATTGCCGTATTTCCCGCCGCCCGTCAGAAGCCGCTCGCCGAGCCCGACAGATCCGGCCAACTGCCGCACCATGTACATGTTGGCCTGATGCGGAACGAACCAGCGGGGTGTTTCGTCTCCCTCGGCGAGCAGTCCGGCGATCATCGAGCGCACGGTCGAGGCCACGAACGAAAAAACCCCGAATCCGTCCATCTCCAGTTTTTCCGTGCACTTGAGCTGTTCGCCGTAGCCGCTGTAAAACGCAAAACGCGATGTGCCTGCGCGTGCCGACACCACCGAAGCGGTGCAGGCGTCGGAAGCGACCACGGCCGTGGCGTTGTCCGCCGCGAAGCGCGACTGCACGTCACCGTCGACGACCAGCACCTTCCCCCCGCTCGCCGCCGCCAGCTGTCCGGCGGCCAGAAGAGCGTACGGATAGGCGCTGCACGCCATCTGCAGATCGAAGGCGGGGATCGGACCGTCGATGCCGAGAGCCGAGGCGATCCTTATCGACAGGGCCGGAAAGCGCACTTCATTGGAGAATGTGGCGCCGATCACCGCGGAGATTTTTCCGCCGCAACCGTCGAGCGCGGCGGACGCCGCCGAATGCGCGAGTTCGAAAAGCGGCTTCTCGCTCAAACGGCGTTCGGCGAAACCGGTCGCCGCGACTACTTCCGGAGACGCGATCTCCAGATTGTCGCAAGCCTTCTCCCCGACGGCCGCGGCGATGCGTTCAATCACGATCTCGAACGGAACCGTCATGCGATGAGACTCTCAAAATCCGGAATGCGCGACGAAAGCCATTCCCGCAGATATCCGTAGACGGCCTTCGCCGGCATGTCCGTGTCGATACCGGAGGCATACTCGGCGTATTCATCGAGATCGGAGCGCGAAAGCCGGGAAAACAGTTTCGAGATCGAACGGATGTACGGCGCCGACATCGAAAGCGTATCCGCGCCCTTGGCTACCCACAGCACCCCGAGCACGGGATCCGCGGCGCTCGCTCCGCAGACGCCGACCTCGATCCCCTCCTTTTTCGCCGCCGCGATCACATTGTCGATCAGCGTGAGAATCGCCGGATTCGCCGGCTGGTACAGGTGCGAAACCGCATCGTTGCCGCGGTCCGCCGCCATCACATACTGCACGAGATCGTTGGTGCCGACGGAAAAGAAATCCACCCGGCGCGCGAACGCGCCGGCGTTGATCGCCGCGGAAGGAACCTCGATCATCGCTCCGACCGGGATCTCCCGGTCGTAGGCGATACCCGCACCGTCAAGTTCGCCCTTAACTTCCGAAAGAACCGCCGCCGCCGCGTCGAGTTCCTCGACGCAGCTGACCATCGGATACATCATGCGCACTCTGCCGAACGCCGATGCGCGCAGAATCGATTTCAACTGTCTGCGCAGCACCGCGGGGTTCGACAGGAGATAGCGGATCGACCGGTTGCCAAGAAAAGGATTGGGCTCCTTCGCCGAAATGCCGCGCACGATCTTGTCGCCGCCGATATCGAGCAGACGTATCGTCGCGCCGGCGCCGGCGCCGAGTTTCGGCATGAACCGCGCAACTTCGCGGTAGGCGAGAAACTCCTCTTCCTCCGTCGGCTCCAGCGCCCGGTTCAGCCACAGATATTCGCTGCGGTATAGACCGACGCCGCACGCGCCGGCTTCGGCAAGACCGTCCATGGGAACACCGGGATGGATGTTCGCGCACAGTTTTACTCTTCCTCCGTCCTTGAGTTCTCCCGCCGCGCCGCCGCTCTGCTCCATCGCGGAAATCTCGCGCTGCCGCGCCATCTGGCGTTCGAACTCGCCAATCGTCGCCTCGTCGGGATTGAGCGTCACCCTGCCGGCGGTGCCGTCGAGAAGCACCCTCTGTCCGGGAGAGACGAGTTCCGTTATGTTGCCGAGCCCGCTGACGGCGGGTATGCCCATCGCTCTCGCAATGAGCGCGACATGGCTCGTGGTCGAGCCGCCGTTCGTGGCGAAGCCGAGCACATACCCGGCCGGGAGCTGAACCGTTTCCGAAGGCGTAAGATCGTCGGCGATCACGATCGAAGGCACTTTGATGTCCCAAAGCGTTTCCGAACCGATGCCGGCGATGACTTTCAGGAGCCGGCGTTCGACGTCGTCGAGATCGCGCACCCGTTCGCGGAAGTACGGATCGTTCATCCGCCCGAACTGCGCACGGGCGCGGTCTGCGGTTCTGCGCACGGCGGCGGCGGCGTTCAGCCTGTCCTTGAGAATGTAATCCTCGGTCTCCTTGACGAGGACTATGTCGTCAAGCAGCATCAGGTGGCATTCGAAAATATCGACATCCTTGCCGTTCGACCGCTCGCGGAGAACGGCGATGAGATTTTCGAGATCGCGTCTGGTTTCGCCCAGCGCCCGCTTGAGACGCATAAGCTCATCCTTTTCACCGCCGGGTTCAACGACATACTCGGGAACCGGCACCTGACAGTCCCCGCGGTAGATGAACACGGGTCCGGACGCCGACCCTCTTGCGGTCGGCAATCCGTCTACCGTACGCATGGCGCTACTGTTCATCGGGGATGTCGAACTTGCGCGCGACGAGATCTTCGAGATTGTCCAGCGCCTCTTTCGCCTGCGGGCCGCTCGCGGAAACCTTCAGCACGGTTCCGCACGTGGCCTCCAGAGTCATGAGCGCCATTATCGACTTGCCGGAAACTACGTTCCCGTCCTTTTCGACTTCGATATCGGCATCGTAGCGGCTGGCCATCTTGACAAAGAGACCGGCCGGCCGCACATGCATGCCGTACTTGTTGACGAGCGTCATTTCCCTTGTGATTTTGTCGGCCATCGGTTCACCCTTTCCTTTTCGCTTTTTTCAATTCTTCCGCATCCGCACGGCGGCGCAGCCGCTCCGAGAGCTCCTCGACCGGATCGTAGCCGGACATGACGAGTTTCTGCTGCATGGCCGCGGTCTCCACGAGATTCACGAGATCGCGCCCCTCCGACACGGGAATTATGATATTGGGAACGTCCACGCCGAGGATCGTGCGCACCTTCCGGGTCTGCCCGATGCGGTCAATCTCGCCTTTGACGTCCCTGAGTCTTCTGAAACTGACCACCAGCTGCAGCCGTTTCTCGCCGCGTACCGCGCACACCCCGAACACGCTCGGAACGTGCATGATGCCTATGCCGCGTATCTCCATGTATCCGGCGGTCGAATCGGACGCCGAGCCGAACAGGAGATTGTTGGCGACATCCTTGCGGATGCACGTCAGATCGTCGGCGATGAGCGCGCAGCCGCGCTTCACGAGCCCCAGCGCGGTCTCGGACTTGCCGAGCCCCGGATCGCCCTCGAAGAGCACCCCGAGCCCGCAGACTTCGATCATCGTTCCGTAGAGCGAAGTGCGCGGAGCGCCGAGCTTTTCCAGTACGAACGCGCTGTGGTGCGTGAACACGCGGGTCTTCAGCGGTGAAGCCATGATGATCGCGCCCATGCGCTCGGCCAGTTCGATTTCATCCTCCTGCGGTTTCTGCCCGTTGGTGAAGATATAGCAGAACGCCTTGCGCTCCGAAAGCGCCGCGAGCCGGGAAAGCCGGGTCTCGTCGTCGAGCGAGCGCAGATACGCGGTCTCGGACTTGCCGATGAGCTGCAGGCGCTTCCAGGCGAAATGTTCGTAGAAACCGGTGAGGGCAAGACCGGGCCGGTTGACTATCGGCTCTTCGATCTTGCGCTCAAGGTTTCCGCCGCCCGCTATCAGCGTGAGCTGAAGCGTCTCACGTCCGGCTTCCAGAAAGTCGGCGACCGTGAACTCGGTTCCATTCACGCTTTCCTTCGTGGGCAACTCACGCATGACGGACCCGTCAGTTCTTGGCGGACGCGGCGCGCTGCTTGCGGACGGTGCACTTGCGTGCGCACACGCGCATGCGCAGAAGCTGGCGCTCCGCGCGGGCGGCCGCGGTGTCGATGACGCTCTTGCCGCTTTCGGAGAATTCCTTCGCGCCGACGGCCGTCTCGCCGAGACGGTTCGCGACCACTTCGGCCGTGTACATGTGTTTCTTGGAATCGACGTCGATGACGATCGAAACCTTGGTCACCTTGGGAAATTTCTCTTTGAGTCTGGCCATGCGTTTTTCGGCATATTCCTTAAGCGACTCGATCCGCACATCGCTGTGCCTCATGGTTACTTCTATGCTCATCTTTCTGTCTCCTTTCTTTTTTGTTACATCCGGAAGTTCTCTCCGAGATACTTCTCGCGGACCTCCGGATCGTTGACCAAATCATCGCTGGTGCCTTCTTTGAGCAGCCTGCCGTTGTACACCAGATAGGCGCGGTGCACCACCGAAAGCGTTTCGCGCACGTTGTGGTCGGTGATGACGATTCCGAGCCCGTCCGCCGCCAGCCGGCGCACGATGTCCTGGATCTCCCCGACCGAAAGCGGATCCACGCCGGCGAAAGGCTCGTCCAGCATCAGAATCGCGGGATTGCGCACCAGCGCCCGGGCGATCTCGAGTTTGCGGCGCTCGCCGCCGGAAAGCGTGTAAGCCGGCTGATTCGCGACTTTCATCAGATCGAACGGCGCGAGCAGCTCCTCCGCCCTCTCCTTGCGCCGCTTGCGCGACATCGGCATGGTTTCGAGAATGGACATCACGTTGTTCCAGACCGAGAGTTTGCGGAATACGCTCGCCTCCTGCGCCAGATAGCCGATGCCCTTGCGCGCCCGTTTGTACACCGGCAGCGCGGTTATGTCTTCGCCGCGGAAAACGACCTTGCCGGAATTCGGCTTCACCAGCCCGACGACCATGTAGAACGTTGTGGTCTTGCCGGCGCCGTTCGGTCCGAGTATCCCCACGATCTCGCCGCACGAACAGTTGACGTTCATGCCGTTGACAACCGTGCGGTCTCCGTAAATCTTGACCAATCCGGTCGCGGAGAGATCAGCTTCGCTCCGCTCCGAAACCATTGCGTTCATTGCATCGAATACCGGATCGCTCATAATTTCAATTTCCCTCCAGCCTCGACGGTGATCCTGGAATTTTCGACCTCAACCTGCTCGGAGTCGATCCAAAACGAAATTTTGTCGCCCTCGAGCCGGTTGCGTTCGCCCCTGCCGTCCAGTTCGACAAGTCGCGCGGGCGTACCGTCTTCCCGCGCATACATCGTAATCTTCGACTTCGAACGGATGTAGGACGCCCGGTCGCACGAACCGCAGTTGCTGCCGTTGGTGACCGAGACATTGCCGATGGCCACCACCCGCCTGAGATGGTTGGTCCCGTGAAGAAATGCGAAAAGCCGGTCCGCCGCGAACTTGTATTGCGGATTATCGAGATACACGCCGCCCTCGAACATAACCACTCCTTCGGCGCGGTCGTAATCCGCACGCTTTGCCGTCAGTCTGGTCGTGTCCATGTTCTTCCCGTCGCCTTTGACATCGAATTCCGAAGAAACGATTTTCGCCTTGTCGGTTATGACCACGAACTCCCGATCGAAGGAAAGATAGACGCCCTCTCCCTCGAGCGATGTGCCGTTGTAAAGCGCTTTGACGCCGCCTTGCGCCCATCCGGCCTTGGCATTGCGATCGACGATGCAGTTTTCAGCGTCGATGCGCGCGACCAAGGTTCCGTCCGGCTTGAGTTCGCGCACGACCACATCCTCGCCCCATATCAATCCCGATTCAAGGAAAAACTGCGCCTTTCTGGCGGAAATCGAAGACTTTACGGAACCGTCGGGATGGCTTTCGACCGGAACTGCGACATTCTCCGCCGGCGACGACGCTTTCGCCGAATATTCCGAATAAAGATCCTTGAGCCTCATCGCATCGCGCGTCATATCTCCGCGCTTCAGCAGCCAGGCTTCCGAGTCGAACGCCGCCGCGGCGGTCGCGGCCAGCACGAGCACTATGTTAACGAACAACTTCATCAATCTTGACCAAAGTCTCCCACAATCCGCCCATCCGCGAAAGCTTTATGGCGTTGGCGGCGTCAGACTTCGCCACCGCCGGATTCGCGTGGGTTTCCATGAACACGCCGTCCACTCCGGCGGCCACCGCCGCGCGCGCCAGCAGCGGAGCGTATTTGCCGTCGCCGCCCGATCCCGTTCCCAGTCCGCCCGGCCGCTGGACGCTGTGGGTCGCATCCATGACCACCGGATACCCGAGCGAACGCATTATCGGCAGAGAGCGCATATCGGCGACAAGATTGCGGTAGCCGAAGGAACTGCCGCGCTCGCAGAGCAATATCCTGCGGTTGCCGGTGGATTCGATCTTCCTGACCACCTGAGCCATATCCTCCGGCGCCATGAACTGCCCTTTTTTCACGTTGACCACCGCTCCGGTCTCGCCGGCGGCGACAAGCAGATCGGTCTGGCGCGCGAGAAAAGCGGGAATCTGCAGAATGTCGCAGACCTCCGCCGCCACGCGGCACTGCCACGGCTCGTGCACGTCCGTGATCACCGGAACATCATACTTTGCGCGTATCTCGCCGAGTATCTCCAGTCCCTTTTCGATCCCCGGGCCGCGGAAAGAGTCGACGCTCGTGCGGTTGGCCTTATCGAAACTCGCTTTGAAAACATAACCCACCCCGAGCCTGCGGGCGAGCGAGGAAAGTCTGCCGGCGATATCCATCGCCATGCGTCTGGATTCAATGACGCACGGGCCTGCGATGAACACAAGCCGCCCGTCGCCGAACGCGACACCTTTGTCAACAAGAACAGTTTTCATGTGCCTGTATTATATCAAATCAATACGGCAAAAGCACACGATAAAAGCGTCAAACGCTTTCGGCCGCTCGCTCGATATGATTCAGAATTCGTAGCGGACGGTGAAGATGAAGCTTCTTCCCGCGGCCGGATAAACATACCACGGATCGAAATATTCGCCGTAGTCGCAATAGCGTCTGTCGAAAAGATTATCCACGGTGAAGGCGAACGTGAAACCGTCCAGCCGCTTCCACGCCGGCATCAGGCGCATCCCGATGTCGAACACCCCGTAATGCGGCATCATCCCGCCTCTACCCGCAAAGTCCCCGCCGTATCGCTGCTCTCCTACGAACCTGTATCCGCCATTGACCGCAAGCGTGTCGTGAAGATACACCTCGGCGAACATCCGCGCCTGCTGGCGCGGAACAAGCGGTACGAGATTGTCTTTGTTTTCCCCTTTCGCAAAACGCGCCTCGGTAAAGGAATACAGGATACCGGCCGAGCCGGTTTTTTCGCGCTCCCATTTTATCGAAGATTCAAATCCCGA
>JAFVZE010000394.1 GCA_017508315.1 Kiritimatiellia bacterium
CCCGCGATCCGGTTCGGTACGGCGATCCGGCGAAGCGCGGAAACGCAAGAGTTTTATCCCGTAACACGGCCAGTCGCCGGGAATCGCGACCGTGCCGTCCTTCCAGCCGAAGTGCGCCGGACGCCATACGCCGTGCCCGTCCATCGCCTCCACCGACGCCGGACGTCTGGCGCGGCGCACCAACACCTCGCGCTCGGGATCGTAGTTGAGATTCTGCAGAAAGACGAGATCCGCTCCGTCCGGCGCCCGGCGGGCGAGCGCAAGCACATTCTGCGCATTGGCGCAGATATTGTCCATCGGCGAGGAATTAAGCGCGTCAAGCACGCCGTAGACAAAACGCTGCCTGGCCTCCGAATACAGATAAGCGAGCCCCAGATCGAGATGATACGACATCACCGCCACTTCGCCGCCGAGCCGGTTGCGGAAGAGAATGCAGGCGGGGGCCACGCGCTCGAAATCCTTCGCGAAAGAACTTTCCCTCCAGATGAGCGAACTGAGCGTCTTCGCGCCGGGAAGCGCGCGGAGAACCGGAGGGCGCGAGCTTTTCGGGAGATTGAGGAAATCCCCCGTGATCTCGCTGCGCTCGCCGGTGAAAAGCGGCTCCGTTCCGACGATCTGCGCTCCTGTCAACTCCGAAAATCCGCGTCTCGCCAATGCGCGCAGCGCCTGCCCGTCGACCAGCACCTTGTGCGAGAATATTCTGCGGATATCATCGTCGGACAAATGATCAAGAGCGTTCTTCCCGCCAAGCGCGTAAATCCCCCTGCGCCCGAAATCCCGCGTCGCGGCGAAAGGTATCCCGTACCAGCTGAAAACGATCTGCGCCCAGCCTCTGTCCTCAAACGCCTCGTTGCTTCCGTTTCCTCTTGCGGCGTTGAACGCCGGATAATCGGAAGAGCAGGGAATCAGAACGCCTTCCATCGCCGTTTCGCGCACCGTCGCCGAAACGGCGGAATAGAAGCCGCGGTGACGGGCGAGAATGTCGGTGTAATGCCGCGAAACGGGGTACGCCCCCTTGTGCGCGTTGACAAGCCACATTTTCGCCCCTTTGAGCCCGAGAAACGCTCCTGTCGCGAGTTTGGCGTGGAATGCGACCGAGGATTTCGACCACAGATTGTGCGGCCAGGTATCGGCCTCGTCCAGAAGCAGCACTCCGCTGCCGCGCATCCGCTCGATCCCCGACATCGTGCGCATGACCAGCTGACCAAGCTCCTGTTTCGCCGCACCCTCGCTGTAGCGGCCGTTCGCCAGCCGCGCCCATGCCGTATGCGCGGGTCCCGCCATCGCAAACGCGTTGTCGGCGACATAGCGCCGCGCCCACGCCCAGCCCGGCTCGCACACTCCGGACGGGATGCCGGGATCGACGGAGTCGATCCCTTCCCTGATGAGCGCACAGACTCCAGCGACGGTGTCGCGCTGCATCTCGACGAACGCCGTATGCTCCGGGCTGCGGCGGTCGGCGGAGAGCAGCAGCCTGCGCATTTCCTCCGCCGTCAGATTCCGCCCGGTGCGGCGGTTGTATTCGGCGACATGAAGCGGACAGGTGCATTCGGCCTTGGGTGAAAACGGGCGCACGTCGTCATCGCTCAATATGAGCGCGGGCGCGCAGGCTGCGAGCTTGCGCGCGGTTTCGCGGATATAGGCGCGGTAGCCGGGGTCTAGCGGACAGTAGCGCGTCACCGTCCCTTCGACATTCACCGCGCGCTGCCAGCTTTCGCGCTCCTTCTCGGCAAGATCCTGCGTCCAATGCCCGATGATCGCCTGCAGGAGAATCGCTGGCTTGACCTTGCTTCCCTTCAAATGATCCGCCCACTTGCGGTAGCTCGCGACGGCGGCATCGACAGTTTTCATCGCCGGTTTGCCCTGCGGATGGAGCGTCATCGAATAAAGGCAGTACGGATTGCCGGTCCGTTCGGCGAATTCAACCGCATCCGCGGCGGCGATCTCTTCCCGACCGGGGCTGGACGGGATGATGTTCAGCATGGTGAACGAATCGCCGCGGATCACCTCCCGCTCCGCATAACGCGACAACGGCGCACCAGCACCGCAAACGGCCGCCGACAAAACCGCGGCAACGGCCGCGAACACGGTTTTCATACGATTCATTCTCCTTTTCCCCGGTCAAGGCTGCGATGAAATGCCTATTTTCGCATCCAACCGCATGCCCGAATTATACCAAAATCCGCGAAATGCCGTACCGAACAATTTGTACTATGTAATGGGTTACTCGAATGTGCAACTGTTGTACAGTGATAGCGGCGTTGGATTTTTCTATTGATGCTTAAGCCGTGCCTTGTCAATGTGACGTCTTCGGTTCGGGCAACGGTACGCACATTTTGATATGGGCGATTTGCGCGTCCTCCGGATGGCGCGGCAATCTTCAGATTGGCCGCGCCA
>JAFVZE010000395.1 GCA_017508315.1 Kiritimatiellia bacterium
CCGGCCAAGGTTCGGTAAGAACTATCGGAATGTGAGCCTTTGAAAGCGCTTGAGCTTCGCGGCGGGAAACCGCGTGGGTGATAATGCCGTCAAAACCGAGCCGTTTTATGTCTAAAAGCTGCTCGTTGTCGCGACCTTCCAGGAGCATGCACCGCCAAGGCCCGTTCTTTCGGGCGTAATCAAGAATTCCGCGGCAGGTTGAGCGTCCGCCTTTTAGATTGGTGCTGGCGAAAACCGCGACTTTCGGCCGCAATGGTATTGAGTTGTTCATCGGCGGGATTATATCAAATTTTAGAGCGGTGAGGTTTTCTCTCCGTGCGCAAACAGAAAAATAATTTTGCGCATTTTGTCGTTGTGCGGGCGCGGCGAAAAAGATAAAATGAAAATCGAGGTTTGAAAAATCGAGGTTTGATATAACGAAAGGATGCATAGTAAATGCGGCAGATAAAAGTTTTGTCATTATGCCAAGGCACCGTTGCGGCTGCAGTCCTGTTGACGGTCTCCGTCACGTTCGCTTCCGGTTCGGCCGGCGGCGTTGCCGATAACCGGCTTGCAGGTCTGGTTGAAGAAGACGTGAATCGTCCGGTCCGTCCCGGTGTAGTTCCCGAGCGCCCGGGCGGACTCACCAAGCGCGCGTTCTGGAACCGCCGCAGCATCCACTTCATGCATCCGCCGGCGTTCGATTTTACGGCGATTGAAGGGGTCGGCACATACCGCTTCAGCGTCTACGGCGCCGATCTCGAGAAGCACGAGTTTACCGCCTCGCAACCGAGCGCCGATCTCTCGCCGGTTTGGAGAGAATTGCCGACCGGTTTCGTGCGGGTTGAGGTGGAAGCGCTTGATAACAACGGCAGGATGATGGCGAAATGCGGCGAGCGGCGCTTTTGGAAACTGGCGAAATACGAACCGGGCGCTTATCCTGAAAAACCGTATTCCTACACAGAGTGCATCGGCAAGTGGTATCCTACTCTTTTTGCGCACACCAATACCCAGCACTTCCTGAAATACGGAGTGCCCGACGGCTATTCCGATATTCTCAACATCTATCCTTCAAAGATGAATTCCGCGCTCATCCGCGGAATGATCCGCTATTCCAGGATGAGCGGCGAGCATCGCGACGAGGCGCTCGCAATCGCCCGCAAGGCCGCTGATTACATGCTTTCCATCTCGCAGGGCAAAGACGCGCCTTTGGCGAATTTCCCGCCTACATACTGGAAGATGAAAGGGCAGAAGAGCGATTTTGCGTCGCAAAAATACGCCGGGCAGAATCTGTTGGAGCATCCGGCATTAGTAGGCGAGGCCTATTTGGAACTATATGCCGCAACAGGCGACAAAAAGTACCGCGATGCGGCGATCGCAATAGCCGAAACGTATGCCCGTCTTCAGCTCCCCGACGGCACCTGGTACATCAAACTCTGGGAGAAGGACGGCAGCCCGGTTCTCGAAGGCGGCGGTTCCGCCCCGGTGAAAATAACGCCCACGACCATATGCATGTTCCTGGAGAATATCGCGAAAGTTACGGGTGATAAGCGCTGGCGCGATATTTCCGACAAGGCATTTTCGTATATTGACGCAGGACCTCTCAAAACATACGATTTCGGTCCGCAGTTCGAGGATACGAAGCCGTCGGTGAATTACCGCGATCTGACTTCGGTGGTTCCCATGAATCTCGCCATCTATCTTCTGAAGAGGTTCCCCGACGATCCTAAGCGCGTCGCCCAGGCCCGGGAACTCTCCCGCTGGGTTGAGGACCAGTTTGTCTGCTGGCGCAAGCCGTTCCAGGCGGATGGGCGCGGTATTTTAAGCGAGCCGAAGTACGGTTTCAATCCTCTGTGGAACCCGGTTATTCCGATGACATGGGGATTCCGCCGGTCGGAGAACTGGATTGACGTGCCGGGTGTGATGGAAAAATACCGCTGGTCGATCAATATAAATTCAGTCGTCGCCATGGCGTTGAGAATGTATCTTGAACTTTACCGGGTTACGGGCGACGAGCTCGCGCTTGCCAAAGCCAAGACGCTCGGCGATTCCATTGTGCGCGTTCAGGCGATGGGTCCTGACGGCGAGATCGCCACGCACTGGGATTTGCGCGATGTCAAAAAAGGTGTAAGCTGTCTTCAGAACTGGACGAATTGCGGAGTTATTTCCGTAGTTCATCTTGAGGAACTCGCCAAAGAAGTTGAAAAGAAAAACTAAACCGTAAAGAAAAGGAGTCATTCATGTTCAGAATGTTGAAGTGCACGTTTTCGGCTGCATTGCTTTGCGTCGGGAGCGTTTTCGCCGACGAGGAGGTGAAGGTGTCCTCTTTCGGCAGCAATGCCGAGGACGCGACCAAGTTTTTCCAGAAAGCGCTCGATTCCGGCGCGAAGCGCGTAGTCGTCGACCGGGCGGGATCGCCCTACATCGTGCGTCCGCTTTTCGTCCGCTCGAACACCAGAGTGCTCTTTGAAGAAGGCGTTGAGGTGCTGGCGAAAGCCGGTGAGTTCCGCGATCGTTTTGATGCGTTATTCACGCTTCACGGCGTTACGAACGTGTTGATGCGCGGTCTCGGAAAAGGCGCGACGCTCAAGATGCGCATCAAGGACTATCAGGCGGCGCCGTATCTGAGGGGCGAGTGGCGCCACGCCGTCAACCTCTTGAGCGTACGCAACGTGATGATCGACAATCTTGTGCTCGCCGATTCCGGCGGCGACGGCATTTATGTCGGCGCCAAGCCGTCTAACGTGCCTTGCCGCAACGTCGTGATCCGCGACTGCGTCTGCGACAACAACAACCGTCAGGGCATTTCGGTAATCTCCGCCGACGGTCTTTTGATCGAGCGCACCGTCATGAAGAACACCCGAGGAACCGCGCCGCGCGCCGGTATCGACTTCGAGCCGAATTCCGCCCATCAGGTATTGAAGCGCATTGTGATGCGCGATTGCCTTACGGAAAACAATTTCGGTTCCGGCTATGAAATGTATCCTGCGTCGTTCGACAGCCGCTCCGAGCCGGTCGACATCACATTCGAGAACTGCCGCTCCGTCGGGGATGGATATTGCGGCATCAAGATCGCCCGCGCCGGCAGCGTGATTCCGAAATACGGCTACCCCAGCGGTACGATCCGCGTGAAGAACTGCACCTTCACGGCCACACGCGGACCGAACGTCCATATCGCCAACAAGCCTGCCGGGGTGTGGGACGTTATTTTCGAAAATTGCCGATTCGAGCGCACGGAGAATGATTTAAGTCCGAATGTGCGCTTTGTCACCGATAATCGCAATTTCAAGCCGACGGACGGTGTAACTTTCATCAATTCCACGGTTGTCCGTGCGAAGAGCGAGGGATGGTTCGTGTGTTCCCAGATGCCTTGGTCGCCGGTGGACATGGAGAATGTCAAAGGCGAAATCACGCTGGAGTGCGGCTCGGCGAAAAAGCAGCTTGTGCTGGATGAAGCCTGGCGCAAGAGCGTGTTCAAGTTTGATGGAGTTAAGTATGTTCTCGACAATGTGGCGTTCAATGCCGGTAAAATCGGCCGCATCGTCGATAACCGCCCGGGCGAATCCGTCGCGCTCGAGCCGATTATCATGCGCTTCCTCATCAACGCCCGCGTATATGCCGCCAAGCCCGGTCCAATCACGTTCGTTCCCCGCCTCTGCCGCATCAACAAGCAGTCGATGGAGAAGGCGGTTTTCACGGTTAAGGACATGAAGGGGAAGGTTGTGGCGAAGCTGTCTGCGGCGGAGGAAACGCCCTCGCCGCGTACGTTCACCGCACCGGAGGCCGGATTCTATTCGATCACCTGCGATCTTCTCCGCAACGGCGTCATGTTCACCGCGTGTGATGCGCCGATCGGATTTTTGCCCGATCCGAGATTTAAAATCAATATCTACAAGAGCAGAGGCAATCTGTACTTTGCGCATACTGAAGGGACCGACGAGTCGCTCTTTTGCGGCGGAACCGGAGAGCCCGCCACCATTACCTTGTTCTATCCGTCAGGCAGGGAGTTCGGCAGCTGGAAAAATCAGGCGTTGTGGGGCGCCAAGCGCATTGCGC
The DNA here is from genome assembly GCA_017508315.1 of Kiritimatiellia bacterium. Classification (GTDB taxonomy): domain Bacteria; phylum Verrucomicrobiota; class Kiritimatiellia; order RFP12; family UBA1067; genus UBA1067. The sequence continues at coordinate 4,036 of JAFVZE010000395.1, forward strand.
CCGAAGATGCCGAAGGCTTGTGGCGGATCAATATAGCGCAGCCTTCCTGTTTCGGATGGGAAGATACCATGGCGGACCGGACTGGGATGCCGCCAGATTTCTTCCTTTCGAAGGAAAAATACTGGTTCTCGTCAAAGTGACGTAAAC